>NZ_JBEZVK010000054.1:0-45165 GCF_040636955.1 Streptomyces sp. NPDC032472 | reverse complement strand
ACCCGAAGGCCCGGGCCCCCCGGGCGGCGGCCCGGATCCGGGCCCGGGCCTACGGGCGCCGGCCGGGCGGCGGCGGGCCGCCGTCGCGGCCGTACGCGGCATCGGTGTCGCCGCTGCTGCGCACGGCCGCGGAGTACGCCTGGCGGCTGCTGGTGATCGGCGCGGTCGTGTACACGGTGTTCATCGTGCTGGGCCGGTTCCACGAGGTGGGCGTGGCCGTTTTCGTCGGGCTGGTGCTGTCCGCCCTGCTGCGGCCGGTGGCCGATCTGCTGGACCGGGGGCTGCCGCGGCCGCTCGCGGTGGCGGTCGCGCTCATCGGCTCGATCGTGCTGCTGCTGGGCGCGCTGGCGTTCGTCGGCGAGACGGTGGCCGCGGAGTGGGACTCCCTGGTGGCGGAGTTCCGGGAGGGGCTGAACCGGCTCCAGCCCCTGCTGGAGCGGGCGCCTCTGCGGCTGGATCCGCATGCACTGACCGGGTTGCGCGACCGCATCGGCGCGTACCTGTCGTCCCATCGCGCGGACCTGGTCAACACCGCGGTGACCGGCGCGGGGCAGGTGGTGCGGGCGCTGACGGTGCTGGTGCTGGCGCTGTTCTGCTCGGTCTTCTTCATCGCCTCGGGCGACCGGCAGTGGACGTGGGTGTGTGCGCAGTTTCCGCGGAGCGCGCAGCCGCGGCTGGCGATCGCCGGCAGGGCCGCGTGGCGGACGTTCACCGGCTACACCCGCGGCATCGTGCTCGTGGCCGCGACGAACGCCCTGCTCGTGGGCATCGCGCTGTACGCACTGGGGGTGCCGCTCGCGGTGCCGCTGGCGCTGCTGGAGTTCTTCGCCGCCTTCATCCCGCTCATCGGGTCGCCGGTGGCGCTGGCGGTGGCGGTGATCGTCGCGCTGGCGGCCAAGGGGCCGCTGGTCGCGGGTCTGGTGGTCGTGCTCATCGTCGTGATCGGGCAGATCGAGGGGCATCTGCTGCACCCGCTGCTGATGAGCTGGGCGGTGCAGCTGCACCCGGTGGTGGTGGCGCTGTCCGTGGTCGCGGGGGCCATCGCGGCCGGGGTGCTGGGCGCGGTGGTGGCCGTACCGCTGGTGTCGGTGGTCTGGTCGGTGCGGCAGGCCCTGCGGCGTACGGCTCCGGGGCCCTGACCGGGGGGCTTGACCGGGCGCGCGGGCGAGCGGCAGCCGTGGTTCGCTTCATGGGCAGGAGGTTCGCTTCGCGGGCCGCCTGTCCGGGTATATCCCTGGAAAGCTCACGAGACGGCCGCGCCGTACGCCCGTGCGGCGCGACCATCCGTCGGAGGAGCCGACATGAGGTACACCGAGGTCACCGAGGGGATCCCGCAGGACACGCTGAGTGTGAGCACCGGCGAGGCCCGCGCTCTGTCGGAGACCCTTTTCCGCCGGCTGCGCGAGCTGGACGAGGGCGGAGCCGCGTACTCGTACGTGCGCAACACGCTCGTCGAGCTGAACCTCAGCCTGGTGAAGTACGCGGCCCGGCGCTTCCGCGGCCGCAGCGAGCCGATGGAGGACATCGTCCAGGTCGGGACGATCGGCCTGATCAAGGCCATCAACCGGTTCGACCCCGACCGGGGAGTGGAATTCACCACCTTCGCGCTGCCGACGATCGTCGGTGAGATCAAACGGTTCTTCCGTGACACCAGCTGGGCCGTCCGGGTGCCCCGGCGGCTCCAGGAGCTGCGGATCGACGCCGCGAAGGCGCACGACGCCCTGGAGCAGGACCTCGGTCGCGAGCCCACGGACACCGAGCTGGCCGAGCACCTGCACCTCACGGCAGAGGAGCTTGCCGAGGGGCAGAAGGCGGCGCACGCCTACTCCGCGCGCTCGCTGGACGCGCCGGCGCGCGAGGACGGCGACCGGCACGCGTACGCCGAGCGGCCCTCGCTCGGCGAGGACGAGGCGGCCTACGACCGCATCGAGTGCCTGGAGGCCCTCAAGCCGGCGCTGGCGGCGCTGCCCCCGCGCGAGCGGACCCTGCTGTCGCTGCGCTTCGGGGGCGAGCTGACCCAGTCGGAGATCGGCGACCGGCTCGGGCTGTCCCAGATGCACGTGTCTCGGCTGCTCAGCCGGACCCTGGCCAGCCTGCGGGCGAGCCTGCTGGAGGATCCTCCCACGGAGGAGCCGCAGGAGCCGCACGCTTGTCAGGATTAGGGCCAGGGGGCCCGGGCCCGGCGGGCTCAGGGCTCCCAGGGCCGTTCGGCTCAACCGGGGCCGTGCGGCCGGGCGAGTGGTGAGGGGACCTCGGCCCACACCTTCTTGCCGGTGCGCCCGTCGCCGTAGGGCTCCCAGCCCCAGTTGCGGGCGAGCCGCTCCAGGACCAGCAGGCCGTGCCCGCCCGGGAGCGCGGGATCGGAGGCGGTTCGGCGACGGGGGGGCTCGGGGCTCCCGTCGCCGACCTCCATGCGCAGCCCGCCGGGGGCGAGGCGCAGGACGAACTCGCGGGGGCCGCCCGCGTGCAGGCAGGCGTTGCTGACCATTTCGGAGACCATCAGCAGGACGTCCTCGGCCGCTTCCGGGGAGTCCGGCAGGGGCATGTGGGGCATGTGCGGGACCGCGGCGTGGGGGGCGCCGTCGGGTTCGGCGATCCAGTGCCAGTCCGTGAGCGCACGGCGGGCGAACTCGCGGCAGCGCGTCACGACTCCGGCGCTCTGGCCGTCGAGGGCCAGTCTGCGGATCTGCTCGGTCACGGCTTCTCCCCCGGCGCCGCCGGTGGGCCCGGCCTCCGTCGCGGTCTCCCGGAACGAGAACCGCCGCACCATGGTGCCTCGTCTCCTGCCCTGCTTCTTGTCCGTTCCCCGCCCGTCTACCCGGCACGGGCGAGAAAATTCACCGGCTCGACGGCACCCGGGCGAGCCCCGCCCTCAGGTGCCGATGGCCTGACCGAAGGTGAAGAAGCCGTCCGGGTCGACCCGTTTCTTGATCTCCACCAGGCGGGGGTAGTTCGTACCGTAGTACGCGGTGCGCCAGTCCGGCAGGTCCGGGTCGATGAAGTTCTGGTACGCCGCCCCGGTCAGGTGGGGTGCGAGCTCCTCCCGCAGCTCGGCCAGCCAGCGCAGGTTCGCCTCCACGGTCCGCGGGCTGTCGTGCTCGCCCCAGGAGGTGTCCATGGTGACCAGGGCGAAGGCGTCGCGGTGGACGAACGCGGTGGCGGCGGGGTCCACCCGGCCGATCGCTCCGCCCCAGGTGTACAGGGCGAGGCCGCTGCCGTCGGGGTTGTCGCCGCCGGGCCGGCGGGCGAGCCGGGCGAGTACGGCGGTCAGGGCCTCGGGGGGCAGCGGCTGCGCGGTGAAGCCGGTGCGTACGGCGAACGCGCCGGCGGACGTCTCGTGCAGCAGGTAGTCCTTGGCCGCCCAGAAGGTGCGGTCGGCGATGTCGTGGCGGACGGGGCGGGTCGCGGCGAGGGCCGGGGCGAGGAGTTCGCGCAGTTCGCCCGCGGGGCCGAGGTGCAGGCCGACGGCCGAGACCACCGGGTCCGAGCCGTCGGCGGCGCTGACGCCGAGCCGCAGCGACAAGGCGTCGGGGGCCCGTAGGGCGAGGTCCTGCAGGGCGGCGAACACCTCGGGTGCGTCCTTGCCTTCCCACAGCAGCAGGCAGGTGGAGACGTCCGCGACGGCGGTGGCGCGGAAGGTGAAGGACAGGTTGATGCCGAAGTTGCCGCCACCGCCGCCGCGGCAGGCCCAGAACAGGTCCGGGTGGTGGTCGGCGTCGCAGGTCACCACCTCGCCGTCGGCGGTCATCAGGGTGGTGCCGACGAGGGCGTCCGCGGTGAGTCCGAGGGTGCGGGAGGTGGAGGAGGTGCCGCCGCCGAGGGTGAGGCCGGCGATGCCGACCGAGGCGCCGTTGCCGAGGGCGAACGCCATCTCGTGGGGCCGTATCGCGGCGTACACATCGGCCATGCGCGCGCCGCCTGCCGCGGTGACGAGCCCGGTGGAGCCGTCGGCGGTCACTCGGTTCAGTGCGCCGAGGTCGACGACGAGGCCGGTGCCCACGGAGTATCCGGCGTAGCTGTGGCCGCCGCTGCGCGCGACGAGGGCGGTGCCGGTGTCGCGGGCCCAGGCCAGGGCGGTGCGGATGTCGTCGGTGTCGGCCGCGCGGAGGACGCCGCCGGGCGTGGTGGAGCGGTACCGCTTGTTGAACGCGGCGCTGGACGCGTGGAACCCGGCTGCGCCGGGACGCAGCACGCGGCCCCGGGCGAGCTTCTCCAGTCGCTGCCAGTCCGCCTCGGATGCGCCGTTCACCTGATGTCTCCCAGCATGTCCCGACCGTCGGGCCGGGAAGGAATGGATCCTTGGCACGGAGCCGCGAAGCGGCTGAGTTCTCTCCGCATCTGTTCTGACCTGCACTCTCATCCGTTGTCAGTGGGGCGGTTACGTTGTGGAACGTGACGGTTACAGCAGCGGCGGCCGAGAGCGTGGCCGGGCACGCCCGGTACACGTACCGGCTGGGCGTGTCGTCCACCGCGCTCTCGCTCCTGGAAGCGGAGTGGGCGCGGTGCAGGTGGGTGTGGAACGAGTGCGTGGCGCTCTCCCGCAAGGTCCACGGTCTGAACAAGACCGCCGTGGAGAAGACCACCTGTGGTCCGGCGCAGCTCGACAGGATGCCGACCGGGGCCCGGCGGTCCATGGGATGGCTGCGCGAGGGTGCTTCGGTGAGGATTCCGCATCAAGGACGGCCGACCGCACCTGGCCGGCGGGATCGTGCTGACGGTGGTGTGGTCCCGTGACCTGCCCTCTGCTCCGTCGTCGGTGCGGGTGTACCGCGACAGCCCGGGCCATTGGTACGCCTCCTTCGTCGCCGCCACCGAAACCGTGCCCCTGGCTGCCACCAGCCGGGCGATAGGCATCGACCGGGGCGTGACGCAAACCGCGACCACCACCTCCGACGCCCACGACCTCCCGCACGCCCAACACGGGAAGACGGCCGCCGCGAAGCTCGCCCGCTACCAGCGACAGATGGCCCGACGGGCGACGCCGAAGAACCGGCGCGACACGGGGAGGATGTCAATGCACCTCTTCTATGTAGGAGATCCCGGTCGCGGCGTGCGGGCCGTAGCGCTCCCAGACCTCGCGGAGCCGCAGGCGGCCGTCTTCGGCGACCTCTGGCGTGTTGACCGTGCGTCCGCAGACCACCTCGCCGGTCGCGAACACGAGGGTGTAGCCCATGGAGAGGGTGCCGTCCGGTGCGCAGGTGCCGACGGTCCAGCCGCGCCGCACCGCGCCGCCGGCGACCTCTGCCCAGACCAGGTCGCCCTGCTGGTGGTAGACGGCGACGGTACGGGCGTCGCCGTGGGGTTTGCGGAACCTCCGGCCGTCGTAGTCGATCACGATGCCGGATCCGGTTCGGCGGTCTCGGCGAGAAATTCGGCGGACATGTCGCGGCCCCACCAGATCGCGTAGTAGGAGAAGTCCTCGTCGTGTTCGTTGACGATGTGGTGCTCGATGCCGCCGCGCATGAGGGCGAGGTCGCCGGCCTGGAGTGCGTGGCGGCGGCCGTTGCAGACCATGTCGGCGCGGCCGGCCATGACGATGAACAGCTCGCGTTCGCGGTGGGTGTGCGCCTCGGTCACATCGCCCGGGCGCAGGACGCACCAGGCGCCGCGGAACGGGGCGTTGAGTCCGGGCCAGGGCATCAGCATCCCGAGGTCCAGGCCGTGGTCGCGGACGAGGCGGTCGGGCTCGCCCCTGCGGACGGTGACGTCGGCGTCGGCGTCCTTTCCGCGTCCGGTTTCCCCGCCGGTTCTGCCGACGTTTTCCGCTGTGTTCTTTCCGGTGTTCTTTCCGGTGTTTTTCCTGTCGGTCAACGTTCCGCTCCGATCGGTGTCATTTCCTTGCGGCGGCGGTGACGTCGATCAGGTTAGGAGCGGGACTTTCCCTTTCGACAGGGGAAGCGTTCCCCTGTCGAAAGGGAATGGGGCGCCCGGCGGTGCCGGCAGGGAATTGCGGTTCAGCCCTGGCCGAGGCCCGCGTCGCGGGCGAGGACGATGGCCTGCGAGCGGTCGGCCACGCCGAGTTTGGCGAATATCACGGAGACCCGGTTGCTCACGGTCTTGGAGGCCAGGACGAGTTCGCGGGCGATGGCCGCATTCGACTTCCCCGCCGCGATGCGTTCCAGGACGTCGCGCTCGCGGTTGGTGAGCTGGGGGAAGGGATAGTAGTACTGCCCGGTCGCCGGGCAGATCAGTGTGCCGAGCCGATTGGCGATCGATTTGTCGACGATGGCCTCGCCGGCCGCCACGGCCTGGATGCCACGGACGATCCGGTCGGCGTCCGCCCGCTTGAAGAGGTAGCCGCGGGCCCCCGCCTGCAGGGCGGAGGTGATCACCTTGTCGTCGTCGACGGAGCTGAACACGAGCACGCCCGTTTCCGGCCTCAGACGCAATACCTGCGCTATCACCCGCATTCCGGAGGACTCGTCCATGCCCGGGTCGAGGACCAGGACATGGGGCCTGCAGCGGGACGTTTCCGCGATCACCTCGTCCGTCGTGGCGGCTTCGCCGACGACGGATATCCCCCCGGACCGCTCCAGGACGGAGCGGACGCCGTGGCGAATCGCGGGCTGCGAGTCGGCCAGTACGACGGTGACGGCGGCGGTGGTGGCGGTTGCCGTGGCGACGGGCCTGCCGACGAGTACCCCGCCCCCTTCGGGGCGTCGGCCGGCCAGACCTCTATACGGCTCGGCGTGTGACGAGAGTGGCCAGAGTAACCCCTTGACGTGCGCTATCTGATTCATTGTTTCCTACCCCCCGGATGGTTTCCCCTACGGCGGCCCATGCCGGCCGGCCGGTACCAGAATGGTGCAGAGGCCAGGCGCACCGCAATGGTCA
Organism: Streptomyces sp. NPDC032472; assembly: GCF_040636955.1. Lineage (NCBI taxonomy): Bacteria > Bacillati > Actinomycetota > Actinomycetes > Kitasatosporales > Streptomycetaceae > Streptomyces > Streptomyces sp. NPDC032472. Next base: position 38,331 of record NZ_JBEZVK010000054.1, on the reverse strand, counting down.
GGGGGGATACCGAAGTGGCGCGACAGGTATGTTCAAGGCGGCATCGACATTCGAACTTTCGCGGCGCACTTCATACGTTTCAAACATTTTGATTCACGGCGCATCAGGTGCCGGCCGGGCCGAGCACTCCGGTGTCGCGCGCCTGGCGCAAAATCGCCTCTCGATCGCGCCAATGCGACCAGAATGCACCGGTGTACCCGAGTCCGCTCAGACTGGTCAGGAAGGGGTTGTCGGCATAGTTGTTGTCGTGCTCGCTGGACCCCGACAGCGTGGGCAGCATCACCCGGTGGTGGTCGGAAGGGTCGACGAGCTCCCAGAGCAGCTCCACCGACCGGCTCCACCGCCCCGAAGGGTCGGCGAGCGTCTCCGCGTCCTCCAGCAGGTCCGGCGAAAAGTAGCAGACCAGGCGGAAGTTGCCCGCCGCGTCGAACATGAACTGGCGTTCGTACTCCACGGGCCCGGAGCACTGGGCCAGCGGTTTGAGGACGATGGGTTCGGTGGCCGTGTTCGACTGCAGTCCGGACACCGTCCGCACCCCGTCGCACTGCTCGGCCAGGGCGATGCCCATCGGCGTGTACGGGAACAGCCGCAGCCCGAGCGAGAACCCGGTGACCGTGGCGTCCAGCGCCATGAAGGCCTCGACGCACTCGCGGATGGTCTGCGCCGTCTCGCCGGGCATGCCGAACAGGGCCTCGACCATGGTCAGCATGCCGTGGGCGTGGCACAGCCGGACCAGTTTCTCGGTGTCGGCGAAGGTGTAGTAGGTGGTGCCCTTCCCCGTCACCTTCCAGCCGCGCAGCATGTCCTCGCGTACGTGGTCGGAGCCCACGTTCACGCCCTTGCAGCCGGCGGCCGCGAGGAGCTCGGCGAACTCCTCGTCGAACGGAGAGGGCTGGCAGTACACCCACAGCCGCAGCTCGTTCAGCGGGTTGCCGGCATCGGCGTGCTTGCGCCGGACGATCTCGCGCAGCACGTTCTTCGCGTGGGATATGGAGAGGTTGAACTCGCTGTCGGTGGTGTGCTGGTCGAGGATCCCCTGCGCGGCGAGGGACTCCATCTCGTCGACGACGGCGGCCACGTCGCGCCGGCCGAAGCTCGTGCCCTTGGCGTCCGGCTCGACGCAGTGCGAGCAGCGGTAGGTGCAGCCGTTCTTGGTGAGGATCCCGGCGAGTCCGCCGCGCCGGTAGTACAGCAGGTTGTCCACCTTGTGCGGCGCCCCCGAGCGGCGGACGTACGTCCCGGACCGCTGCACCTGCCAGACCCGGTCCTCGAACTGGCCGCCGGGCAGCAGGGGTGTCGGCCGCCGCGGCGCCGGCACGAGGACCGGCGGCGGGACCCGGATCACGCCCTGCGGGGTGTTGCGGATGAGGCCCGGCACCGTGCCGGGGTCGCGTCCGGTGACCAGGGCGTCGGCGAGGTCGCAGATGATCTGCTCACCGGGTCCCTTCACCCCGAAGTCGATGCCGAAGTAGTCGACCAGGGCGAACGGCATCGAGGAGAATCCGATGCCGCCGCCGACGATCGGCGCCTCGGTCAGCCGCCTGATCTCGGTGATGATCTCCTTGTGCTCCCCGATGAACGGGCGTTGCTCGAAGGCGTACACGGTGTCGGTGTTGCGGACCGTGACCCCGACGAGCAGGGGGCCGCGCTGTGCGAAGTACTCGGTGAGGCAGGTCTTCCAGTCCTCCCGGTGGAAGGTGAGGTCGAGCACCTCCACCTCGAAGTCGGCGGCTTCCAGCGCGGTGGTGAGCACGTCGAGTGCGTACGGTGCGATCGGCGGGTGCACCTTGTTGGGGTTGACCAGTAGTACGAGACCTCGGCCCATCGGATCTCCTCCCCCGTGGTGGGCGTGTGAACGGCCTGGCGGGCGGGTCGCGCCCCTACTTGACCAGGCCGAGGCTCATGCGGAACTTGGGCGGGCGGCCCAGCAGGTAGGCGCCGCCCGACTCCAGGAGCAGGTCGGAGGCGGCAACGTGCTGGCGCATGGTGGCGGTGTCGCGCATCCAGCGGTCCATCGGCGACGTCCGGTTGATCGACCAGGTCTGCAGTAGGTCGTAGAGCCGGTTGACGATCGAGCGCGAGGTCCGGAAGGCGTGCACCCAGGCCAGCGAGTACGAGGCCCGCTCGTCCGGGGTGAGGTCGTCCGGGGTGCCGCCGCCGGCCAGGGCCTCCCACTGGCGTTGCGCGCTCGCGTACACGCCGCTGCGGGTGGCGTGGAAGTCCGCCTCGCACTCGGCGATGGTCACCTGGACCCGGAAGATGTCCGACCAGGCCGTGTTCGTCATCCGGTCGACGCGCTTCTGCACCGTCTGCCTGGTGTGGTCCAGGGCGGCGCGGGCCACTCCGAGCGGCACTCCGCACAGGTTGCGCATGAAGGAGTCCGGCTGGGCGAGCGGACCCGGCCGGCCCTTCACGTTGAAGAACGTGTAGGTGTGCTCCTCCGGGACGAACACGTCGGTGATCGTGTAGTCGCAGCTGCCACTGCCCCGCAGGCCCGTGGTGTCCCAGTTGTCGATCAGCTCGACCCGGTCGCGGGGGACCAGGAACTGGCGCGATGCATGGGAGTTGCTGCCGTCCGGGCTCGCCCAGGGCTTGCCGTCCTGGTAGATGAAGGCCCCCGAGGTCACCCAGCCGCTGTGGTGGATCCCACTGCCGAAGGACCAGCGGCCCGTGAGCCGGAATCCGCCGGGGACCCGCTCGGCGTGGCCGGTGGGGAAGATGAGGCCGGCGGTGATCGTGTCGAGGTCCGCGAAGACCTCCTTGGCGGTCGCCGGCTCCAGGAAGTTGCTGATCGCCCCGCTCATGGAGCCGATCGCCGCGCACCAGCCGGCGGAGGCGTCCCCGTAGGCCAGTGCCTCGACGACCTCGGTCTGCTGCATCGAGGTCAGCTCGGGGCCGCCGAAGTCGCGGCCGAAGCTCATCCGGAAGACGCCGGTGTCGCGCAGCATGTCCACGACGTCCGCGGGCAGGTGGCCCGTCTGCTCGATCTCCGGTGCGCGCTCCCGCAGCAGCGGGGCCAGTGCCTTGGCGCGGGCCAGGATCTCTTCGGCGGTCTCGGGCGCCGCGGCGCTCGGAGTCCAGGTGGTCATGTGTTCCCCCTCGTGGTGATGGCTGGTGCCGGTCAGTCGTCCACGTCGAGCAGGCCGGCCGGCATGGCGAACGGAGCGTCCGCCCGCGGCGGGCCGATCGGCTCCGTATCGAGTTCGACCAGGGCCGCCGCTGCATCGAGGCGCTCCGAGCAGGTGCGGGTGTCGGCGGCCTCGCACACCACGAAGGAGTGGCGTGCCAGGTATCCGCCGGGCGGCAGCCGCAGCACGGTGCCGGGCTCCGCCATGGGTGCCGCGGCGACCAGGCCCGGCGCCTCGGCCGGCACGGTCACCTTCTTCAGCAGGCAGTCGCGCTCCGGGTAGCCGAAGCGGATGCCGGCGACGGCCCGCCGGGTGGGGCGGGTGTCGGGGCGCTGCCCGGTGGCGACGTCGAAGAGCACCGCGCCGGGTTCGATGCCGGTCGCGGTCCTGCCGAGGAAGGGGATCAGGTCGCCGCCGAGCCGGCCGTTGATCTCGATGACCAGCGGCCCGCGGTCGGTGAGCCGGATCTCGCTGTGGGTGATGCCGTCCTCGATGCCGAGGGCGCGGTGGGCCCGGGCCAGGGTGTCCATCAACTCCCGGTCCTGCATCAGCGGATCGGCCGCGTCGACCACGTGCCCGACCTCCTCGAAGTACGGCTCGTCGCTGCTGTGCTTGCGGGCCACGAACATCGGGAGGTACTCGCCCTTGTGGACGGCGCCGTCGACGCTGATCTCCGGGCCGGGCGCGTACCCCTCGACGATGGCGCTCGCGCGGTACGGTCCCGGGTCGACCTCGCTCGCGGACAGGGCGATGCGGAACGCCGTCTCCAGTTCGGCCTCGTCGGCGGCGAAGACGACACCGATGCTGGCGCCCATGGCCCGGGGTTTGAGGACCACGGGGTAGCCGATGCGTGCGGCGGCGGCCTTGGCCTCCGCCACGGTGGTGGTCAGGGCGAAGCCGGGCTGGTGCAGGCCCGCCGCGGTGAGCTCCGCGCGGGTGCGCTGCTTGTCGCGGCAGCCGCGTACGCCGGGCACGGACAGCCCCGGCACGCCGAACTCGGCGGCGAGCAGGCCGGCGTCGAGCACGAGGGGCTCGTCCCAGCACATGAGGCCGACGATGCGGCGGCGGGCGGCCACCTCGCGGGCGGCTGCGTTCAGCGCCTCGGTGTCGAAGACGTTGGCGACGGCGATCTCGTCGAAGTACTCGCGCTGCCAGGTGGGTTTGAGGTTGTTGACCAGCACCGTCTCCAGTCCGGCGGCGAGGGCGCGCCGGCGGATCGGTGCGATGAGGTACTCGCGGTACACCTTCAGTCCGCTGCCGATGACGAGCAGCGTGCCGGGGCGGGATTCCTGCGTCATCGGGCGCTCCTGGCTTGGGTGGTGGCGCGGCGGGCGAGGAGGTCGTCGAGAATGTCCTTCGAGCGGTTGGCCAGCACGCTGATCAGGGAGTCCGCGATCCCGTGGGTCTCCTCGTTCACGCCCTGCAGGTAGACCGCTCCCCAGGCCGACTCCCCCAGCTCCACCCGGTAGTTCCGACCGACCTGGACCTCCTCGTCCAGGCCCAGCCGGGCCGCGAGGTCACGCACCAGTTCCGGCTTGCGCGGATCGAAACCCGTCCCGAGCAAGACCAGGTCGCACCGCAGCGGTTCGGTCTTCCCGCTCAGACGGTCCCTCAGATCGAGGACGACCTCCTCGCCCTCCATCCGCGCCGAGACCACCTCGGTCATCGCCCGGACCTCCGAACGCTCCTCCCCCAGCATCCGCTGCCGATACAACATCATGTACAACTCGTCCAAAAACGGCGGCGCCAACCCCGCATAATTCGTGAACCGCATCTCGTCCAACACCTGCGCCCGCACCTGCGGCGCAGCCCCGTAGAAATCATCCACGAACGACGGGAAGAACAACTCGTTCACGAACTTCGACGTCTGGTAGTTCTGCAGCCCGATCGACCGCACCACCATCGTCACCCGACTCCTCGGCAAATTCTCGTGCACCGCGAAAAACATCTCCGCCGCACTCTGCGCACCCCCCACCACCACAACCCGCAACGCCTCGTCCCGACCCACCCGCGCAATCCGCGAACGGTACTGCGCACTGTGAATCACCCGATCCGACGCCAGCCCCGCAAACACCCCCGGCACCCGCGCATCACGCCCACCCCCCACCCCCCGAACCCGACACCGCACCCGATCCCCGTCCGACAGCAGCACCTCCCACCCCGCCACCGCACCATCCGAACCCGCCACCGGATCCACCCGCACCACCCGCGCCCCATAGCGGATCCCCACCCGCTCCAACGAAGACGCCACCCACTGCAGATAATCCGAAAACTCCCACCGGAACGGATGAAACGTCCCCAGATTCACGAACTCGTCCAACCGGCCCCGCTCATGCAGAAAATTCAGAAACGAGAACCGACTCGTCGGATTCCGCAACGTCACCAGGTCCTTCAAAAACGACACCTGACTCCGCGCCCACGGCATCAACAGATCACGCTGCCACTTGATGTCCGGACCCTGCTCCAACAACAACGTCCCGTCCGCCAACCCGTCCGCACCCGACTCCTCAATGGCCACCGCAAGCGCCAAATTCGCCGGACCCGCACCGATCGCCAGAACACCGACCTCCCGACCCATCACACTTCCCCCTCGATGTCGATCCGGATGAGTTCCGCCGCCCTTTCGGCGCGGCGCCGTGCTTCGGCGGGGCTGTCCGCGGTGGCCATGACGATGCCGGTGCGGTCCCAGGAGTGCCGCAGGCCCGTGAGCAGGTCGCCGGGTTCGACGGTGACCGCGGCGAGGAACACTCCGTCCGCCTCGCGCGCGTCCTCTACGCCGTGCACGGCCGTGACGCGTCCCGGTCCGGCGGCCAGGAACCGTACGGCCGCTGCGCCCTTGGCGTGCCGGGGCAGTTCGCCCGGCGGCTCCTCGCCCTTCATCAGCGCGTAGTAGCTCCGCAGGAGCTCCACGGGGTAGGCGAGCTGGATGGTGTCGAGGATGCCGCCGCCGGCGAGCCGGCCCGCGCATTCCACCAGGTACGGGACGCCGCCGGAGACGATCCATTCGCAGTGGATCGTGCCGGTGCGGAAGTCCACGGCCCGCACGACGTGCTCGGTCTGCGCGACGAGCAGCTCCGCGCGCTGTGCGGGGATGTCGGCCGGCACGGTGTGGGCCCGTTCCACGGGGTGGGGCCCGGGGAAGAGCTCTTTGCCGGTGACGTTGGCGAAGAGGGTGCGGCCGTCGCGGACGAGCAGTTCCACGCTGTACTCGGGGCCGTCGACGTACTGCTCGACCAGCATGGAGAGGTCCATGGGCCGGTCGGGTACGAAGACGCCCTCGTCTTGGACGAGGCAGTCGACCCATGCCTGCGCGACCTCGGCCGGGCCGTGGATGACCCGGGTGCCGACGGAGGCCTGGCGGTTGGCCGGCTTGAGGACGACGGGACCGGACCGGCCGCGCAGGAACTCCAGGACCCCGTCCGGGCCCGAGACGGCGGCCACGGCCGGATTGGCGATCCCGGCGGCGGCGCCGACCTGCCTCAGGAGCGCCTTGTCGCGCAGGATCCGGGCGGCGCCGAGGCCGGCGCCGGGCAGGCCGTAGCGTTCGGCGAGCCGGGCGGCGAAGGGGGTGGCGTACTCGATGGCCGGGATGACCGCGGACGGGGCGAGGTCGGGGTGGGCGTTGTGGAACTCGTCGGCCTTGCCCTCGAGGTGGTACTCCCAGGCGATCAGGCCGCGCACGAACGGGACGCCGTCGATCTGGTCGTGCACCCGCCGTTTGCGGATGACGTCCGGCTCCTCGACGTAGATCACGGAGTCGTCCGGCTGGAACGCGGCGATGAGGCCCATGGTGACGCCGACGAACCCCACGACGAGGACCGGCCCGGGCGGCGGTGCGGTGGGCGGTGTGGCCGGCGGTGTGTGCCGGGGGGTGTCCGGTGCTGCGGTCATGAGGTGCCTCCGACGGCTTCGGGCTCGCCCTGGGTGGTCGGGCCGGGATCTTCGGCTGCTGGGGCGGGCTCCGGTTCGGGCGGCGCCTTCACACCCGCGAGGGCGAGGAATCCGGCGACGGCGGTGAGGACGCCGCACAACAGCCAGAAGCTGCTGCCGAGCCGGGTCCAGGCGTAGACGCCGAACAGCGGGGCGACCGCAGAGGCCGCGCCGCCCACGGCCTGCATGGTGCCGATGTAGCGGGCCTTGACCGTGGCGGGGAACGTCGCCGGGTGGGCGAACATGCTCGGAGCGGCGATCATGATGCCGCAGACGGCGAGGACCGCGGCGGCGATGGTGAACGCGCCGGAGCGCGAGGACAGTCCGTAGACGGCGAGCCCGGCGGCCTCGACCAGGTGGCCGGTGATGACGCGGACGTGCTTGGGCAGCCGGCTCAGATAGGCGGTGATCTTGAGCTCGCAGCTGATCAGCACGACGGACGACACCGTGAGCACCGTGCTGTAGAAGCCGGTCGGGTAGCCGTCCTCGACGAGTTCGAGGGGCAGCGCGATATGGCCCTGTGCATACGTGAGCGAGCCGAGCAGGACCGCGGCCAGGTACAGGAGGTACTTCCGGTCGCGGACCATCGCGGCGTACGCGGCGCTGCTGCTCGGGGCGGGCGGCGGTGATGCGGCGGCGGCCTTGGCGCCGTCGCCGGTGTCCGCGGCCGTCTCGGTGTCGTCCTGGCCGAGCTTCTTGGGCAGCAGGGCGAAGGCGAGCAGCGAGTACAGCAGTGCGGTCGCCCCGTCGACCCAGAAGAGGAGGTCCCAGTCGACGAGGATGAGTCCGGCGGCGATCAGCGGTGCCAGTGCGGCGCCGATGTTGAGCGCGATCCGCATCATCGAGAAGGCCATGACCTGGTAGCGGTCGGGCATCAGGTCGCTGAGCAGGACGGCCGCGGCCGGCCGGTAGGCCTGCGTGAACAGGCCCGCGAGGCCGACCGCCACGAGCAGCGGCCAGAGCTGCGTGAGTCCGCTCAGCCACGAGACCGCCGCCACGAGCGGGGCCGAGGCGGCCATGGCGGCCGTGATCGCGGTGCGCGGGCCGAACCGCTGGGTGATCTCCCCGCCGAGCATGGTGCCGAAGACGGAGCCGATGCTGTAGGCGACGAGCGACAGGCCGGCCACGGCCACCGACACGCCGCGGTGGGTGAGGTACAGCACGAGGAAGGTCTGGACGAAGGCGCCGAGCTGGTTGACCAGGACGCCCCCGAGGAGGTACTGGACCGGTGCGGGTGTGGCCTTGAGCGCCTCCAGCACGCCGATCGGCGCGTCCTCCCCCGCCTTCTGCCTCCCCTTCTCCTTCGTCATACCGGTCCCTCCTTCAGGGCCTCGACGATCACGCCCGCGACGAGCGGGGCCTGACTGAATCCGGAGCCGCCGCAGGCCGGGCGGGACCAGACGGCGGGGCCGACGCGGGCGAGCTGCGCGCCGCCGGTCTCGGCGTCGCTCGCGTAGTGGCACGCGGTGACCGCCTCGACGGTGTAGCGGTGCAGATGGGTCACGGGGGCCGTCTGGGCCAGCAGTTCCGACCAGGGCAGTTGGCTCTCGTCCTCGCAGTCCGCGGTGGTGGCCACGGTGCGGCAGACCGCATCAGAGCTGATCTTGAGCAGGGTTCCCTCGCCGGGCGGTACCACCCAGCCGCGTCCGTCCGGGCCGAGGCCGCCCGCGGCGGGCGCGTTGTCCCACCAGCGGGCGGCGTTGTCGGGCGGCCGCAGGTACATCACGGTCTGGCGGTGCAGGACGACCGGGTGCTCGACGAGGTCGCGCGCCCACGGGCCGGCCGCGACGAGCACCAGGTCGCCGCCGAGGGTCTCCCCGCCGGCCAGCTCGACCTTCGCCGAGTCCGTCTCGACGCCGGTCACCGGGGTGTACGGGCGCAGCGTCACCGCGGGGTGCCGGTGCAGCCAGCGGGCGGCGGCGTGCAGGACGCGTTCCGCGAGCAGGACGCCGGCGCCGGCCTCCCACAGGCCCGCGGAGTCGGCGGGGAACTCCAGGTGCGGCAGCCGTTCGGGGGCCACCCGTTCGACGGCGACACCGGCCTCGGCCGCGGCGGCGGCCACCGCCGGCAGCTCTTCGCGGGGCCAGGCGGTCACCACCCCCACGCGGCGGAGGATCCGGGTGCCCAACAGGGCCTCCAGTTCCAGCCAGCGGTGGTGGGCGGCGGCTCTGCGCCGGGTTTCCGCGGGGTCGTTCGGGCTGAAGTTGCGGATGACCCGGTGCTGGTCGAAGGAGCTCGATTCCGGATTCGGGACCGGGCCGCGGTCGAGCACCGTGACGCGGTGGCCGGCGAGGGCGCACTCCACCGCGGTCAGCAGTCCGGTGACGCCCGCTCCGACGACCACCACCCGGCGGGTGGCGATCGCCGCGCTCACTGCCCGCGCTCCGCCAGCCGTGGCAGGCGTACGGGGGTGAACTGCGTGGCGGTCGGCCGTGCGGGGATGGCGGGGTCGGGCAGGGCGGCCTGCTCGGCGAGGTCGATGAGGACGGGCGCCGCACAGCGCAGGAAGACGTCGACCTCGTGGCAGAAGTCGCCGGCGTCGGCCGGTGCGACGTCCCGGCCGTCGAGGCGGGCGAGTTGCTCGGTCAGGGTGAAGGCGACCGCAGTGAGGCTGAACCGGCGCACGTCGCAGGCAGCGGCGAATCGTTCCAGCATGCGGGCCGCGGCCGCTCTGGACTGTTCGGAGACGGGCAGTGGTCCCTGCCCCCGCTCGGCCCAGGCGCCCACCTTGTCGGCGACCCGGTTCCACGGCTGCACGAGCCGCTCGCGGGTCACCCGTTCCAGTGCCTCCCGGGTGAAGTTGGTCCGCTGGAAGTCCGGGCCGGTCGCGGCGAGGTAGTAGCGGATGAGGTCGCGGGGGACCTCGGCGGCGAGCTGCCGGCCGGTGACGACGTGGCCGCGGCTGGTGGAGAACTTGTCGTGGTCGAGCTCGTAGAACTCGTTCGTGACGAAGTGGTCGGGCAGGGCGTATCCGCCGAGGGCCTCCAGCATGGCGGCCCCGACGACCGCGAAGGCGAAGCCGGCGTCGGACCCGAAGAAGTACACCACCCGCGGCCGGGCCTCGGCGAACCACAGTTCGTCGTCGGCGGCCAGGACCCCGCCGCGCTGCTCGGCGGCCAGCGCGGTGCCGTGCATGCTCCAGGCGATGGTCTCGGCGTCGGCGTAGAGCACCTGGCCGGAGACCTCGGGGAAGGGGGCGGGGATGCCCCAGGAGATCGGCAGGGTGATCGGGTAGTCCGGGAGCGGGCGGGCGAGGATCTCCTCGACCATCTGGGCCAGGCGGGGCCGCATGGTCGCGCTCTTGCGCGCGAAGTAGGCGGTGAGCGCGGCGCGGTGCTCTTCCAGCGGCAGGACCAGGACCTGCTGCTCGCGCAGCTCGACCGGGTCGTCGGGGTGCAGGGTCGAGCGGGGGTCTATCAGGTCGCCGGAGGCGATCCAGTGCCCGCAGTTCTCGCAGAGACCGGCGCAGCCGTCGGCGAGGCAGACGGGGCAGCCGCCGCGGACGTAGGCGTCGGTGAGGAACTCGCCGGTGCGCGGCGCGTAAGGGAAGCCGATGGCCTTGAGGCGCAGGGCGCCCCGGCTGTGGAGGCGCTCGAAGAAGTGCCGGACGGTTTTGACGTAGCGGTCACCGAACCGGACGAACCCGTCGGGGCGGATGCCCACGGCGGCCAGCGTCTCCTCGACCTGCGCGGCGGAGCGGGTGCGTAACTCCTCGGGCTGGGCGCCGAGTCTGCGGGCGGTGGTGACGATGTAGTTCTGCGTGAAGTGCACTCCGCTGGCGAAGAGGACGTCCTGGCCGGCGGCGCGCGCGTAGCGGGCGCAGACGTCGGCGGCGAGGAAGGGGCCGGCGAGGTGGCCCAGGTGCAGGTCGCCGTTGGCGGTGGGGCCGGGTGCGATCACCAGCGTCTTGGCCATCAGGCGCTCCTGGCTTCGGTGGTGGGGTTCGCCTGGGTGGTGGCGCTCCTGGCTTGGGTGGTGGCGCGGCGGGCGAGGAGGTCGTCGAGGATGTCCTTCGAGCGGTTGGCCAGCACGCTGATCAGGGAGTCCGCGATCCCGTGGGTCTCCTCGTTCACGCCCTGCAGGTAGACCGCTCCCCAGGCCGACTCCCCCAGCTCCACCCGGTAGTTCCGACCGACCTGGACCTCCTCGTCCAGGCCCAGCCGGGCCGCGAGGTCACGCACCAGTTCCGGCTTGCGCGGATCGAAACCCGTCCCGAGCAAGACCAGGTCGCACCGCAGCGGTTCGGTCTTCCCGCTCAGACGGTCCCTCAGATCGAGGACGACCTCCTCGCCCTCCATCCGCGCCGAGACCACCTCGGTCATCGCCCGGACCTCCGAACGCTCCTCCCCCAGCATCCGCTGCCGATACAACATCATGTACAACTCGTCCAAAAACGGCGGCGCCAACCCCGCATAATTCGTGAACCGCATCTCGTCCAACACCTGCGCCCGCACCTGCGGCGCAGCCCCGTAGAAATCATCCACGAACGACGGGAAGAACAACTCGTTCACGAACTTCGACGTCTGGTAGTTCTGCAGCCCGATCGACCGCACCACCATCGTCACCCGACTCCTCGGCAAATTCTCGTGCACCGCGAAAAACATCTCCGCCGCACTCTGCGCACCCCCCACCACCACAACCCGCAACGCCTCGTCCCGACCCACCCGCGCAATCCGCGAACGGTACTGCGCACTGTGAATCACCCGATCCGACGCCAGCCCCGCACACACCCCCGGCACCCGCGCATAACGGCCACCCCCCAACCCCACAACCCGACACCGCACCCGATCCCCGTCCGACAGCAGCACCTCCCACCCCGCCACCGCACCATCCGAACCCGCCACCGGATCCACCCGCACCACCCGCGCCCCATAGCGGATCCCCACCCGCTCCAACGAAGACGCCACCCACTGCAGATAATCCGAAAACTCCCACCGGAACGGATGAAACGTCCCCAGATTCACGAACTCGTCCAACCGGCCCCGCTCATGCAGAAAATTCAGGAACGAGAACCGACTCGTCGGATTCCGCAACGTCACCAGGTCCTTCAAAAACGACACCTGACTCCGCGCCCACGGCATCAACAGATCACGCTGCCACTTGATGTCCGGACCCTGCTCCAACAACAACGTCCCGTCCGCCAACCCGTCCGCACCCGACTCCTCAATGGCCACCGCAAGCGCCAAATTCGCCGGACCCGCACCGATCGCCAGAACACCGACCTCCCGACCCATCACACTTCCCCCTCGCTCCCCGGTGATCCCCTTCGCCGACTGGCAGGAGCGAGGCTAGGTATCCGCCGTTCCCCGTCGATAGGGGAACGTGTCCCGTCGACTGGGGAATCTGGGGCGGGGAAGCGGTGCCGGGACCGAAGTGCGCCGGGCCGGGGTCAGGCGGCGGGCGCGGCACCCGACGCGGTCGGGACGTGGGGCCCGGCCGGTGCGGGCCGGACGGCATCCAGCCGCCGCATGCTGGCCCGGCGCTGTACGACGGCCAGTCCGGCGACCGCGGCTCCCAGCGCGAGCCAGCCGGCGGGCCCGGCGGTCATCACCGCGCCGGTCAGCAGCAGCGGCCCGGCGGCCTTCTGCGCGGCGGAGGAGATGCCCGCCACGCCCAGGTACGAGGCGCGCGCTTCCCGGGGCGCGAGGGAGACGGCCAGTTCCCAGGAGGTGACCGAGCGGACGAGCTCCGCTGCGGTGACCAGCACGGCGGCGGCGAGGAGGGCGGCGGTGGCGGCCCAGGCGCCGTGGGCCGGGGTGAGGGCGAGGAGGGTGCAGGTGGCCAGCATGGCCAGGCCGTACCAGCCGACGGCGGCCGCGGCCTGGCGGGGCGTCTCGACCCTGGCCGAGACGGTCAGCTGGAGGACGACGACGAGCACCGTGTTGATCACGAGGAAGGCGGGGACCACGGCGTGCGGGGCGTCCGTGTGGTGGACGAGCCACAGCGGGAGTCCGACGTTGAGGAGGGAGTCGTCCAGGGTCATCGGGATGTCGAGGAGGACGAAGCGGAGGTAGCCGCGGTCGCGCCACGGGTTCTGCCCGCTCGGTGCGCCGGGTGCGGTCTGCGACGCGCCGCTGCCCTCGGGGACGCTGCCCTGCGGGGCGCCGGAGTGGGCGGCGACGCGGCCGTGGCCGTGCGGTTCGCGGGTGCGCCCCACCAGGACCGCGGCGGCGAGGAAGGAGAGGGCGTTGGCCAGGATGAGGGCCTCGTAGGCGGTGCGGGTGCCGACGGCGAGGCCGAGGGCTGCGATGCCGGCGCCGAGCGCGTAGCCCGCGTTGGCGGCGCTGCGCGACAGTGCCTGGTAGGTGGCGCGGCGCTCGCCCGCCACGCGGGTGGCGAACAGCATCTCCAGGGTCTTGGCCGCGCGGTCGCCCAGGGTGGTGAGGGCGACGACGAGCAGCAGCACCTCGAAGCGGGTGAGCACGAGCAGGGCGCAGAGGGCGACGAGGCGCAGCAGGTGGCAGGTGATCAGCAGCGGGCGGAGCTCGAAGCGGTCGGCCAGGTGGCCGGCCAGGGGTGAGCCGGCGATGCCGGCCACGGCGCCCGCGCCCAGCAGCAGGCCGAGACGGCCGGCGTCGAGTCCGACGACGAAGGTGAAGAACAGGACCGAGGAGGCGGCCCAGACGCCCGTGCCCGTGCGGTCCACGAGCTGGCCGAACAGCATGATCCGCGCGTCCCGCCCGCCGGGCGGCCGCCGCAGCTGGGCCAGCAGGCCGCCGGCCTCCTTGCCGCCACGCGCGCCGGCGTTCGCGCTCGTACCGGTCCGTGCGGCGTGCCGCTGCCCCATCCCAGGCCTCCGAGTGCCGAGTTTCCCCCGTAGAAATATCTCGACGTCGAGATACTTCGCGGTAGCCTGCCGGAGATTAATCTCGACGTCAAGATATTTAGGGGGCGATACGCTGGTGCCACAGGCCACCGAGGGGAGGAACCGTGACCGAGCGCAAGCCGCCGGGCGTCAGCTTCGAGTCCTGGGTCGACCGGCAGATCAGGGAGGCTGCCGAGCGCGGCGAGTTCGAGCAGTTGGAGGGGCTCGGCAAGCCGCTGGCCTCGCTCGACACGCCGTACGACGAGATGTGGTGGATCAAGGACAAGATGCACCGCGAGGGGTTCGCAGCACTTCCGCCCTCCCTGGCCCTGCGCAAGGAGGCCGAGGACACGCTGGAGGCCGTCCGCGCCGCCCGCTCCGAGCGCCGTGTCCGGGAGCTCCTCGACGCCGTCAACGAGAAGATCGCGGCGGCGCTGCGCATGCCGCCGCCCGGACCGCCCCTGCGCCTGTCCCCCTTCGACATCGAAGAGGTCCTCGCGCAGTGGCGCGCGCAGCGCACGGACGGCGCGGGCCCCGCAACCGCCGGCTGAGCCGCCGCCCGGAGCGCCGAACCGGCCGACACCGGCGAATCGCCCACGAAAGAGCACGTCCGGCCCTCCCGGCCCAGAGCCGGTGACAGTGCTACAAATGGTTCGTGACCCATCCTTGCAGCCCGTGCCGGGGACGTCGGTGCGGTCACTGAGCGGGAAGCGCCCGCGGAGCGTCGCCAGACAGGTATTCGTCCTTCAGGTGGCGATCGTGGTGCTGCTCGCGGCCGGCGCGGTCCTGGCCCTGGTGCTCCAGTCGACCCACGACGTGGACCGGGAGGCCCGCAACCGTTCTGTGGCGGTCGCCGAGACCTTCGCCCACTCCCTCGGGCTGCACGCGGCGCTGAAGGCCCCCGACCCCTCCAAGATCCTGCAGCCCCTCACCGAGGAGACGCGCAAGGAGGCGGGGGTCGACTTCATCGTCGTGATGGACACCAACGGCATCCGCTACACCCACCCGCTGCCCGACCGCATCGGCAAGCGTTTCGTCGGCAACATCCAGCCCTCACTGGCCGGCCAGGTCCACACGGAGAGCGTCCAGGGGCCCCTGGGCAAGGAGATCCAGGCCATCGTCCCGGTCTTCGCCAACGGCAACAGCGGGCGGGTCGAGGCGCTGGTGTCGGCCGGCCTCACGGTCAAGAACGTCACCGGCGTGGTCTACCGGCAGCTCCCCGTCATCCTCGCCACCAGCGCGGCGGGCCTGGCCCTGGGCACGGCCGGCGCCGCGTTGATCAGCCGGCGGCTGCGCCGGCAGACCCGGGGCCTCGGCCCGCTCGAGATGACCCGGATGTACGAGCACCACGACGCGGTGCTGCACTCCGTACGCGAAGGGGTGCTGATCATCGACGGGGGCGGGCAGCTGCTGCTCGCCAACGACGAGGCGAAACGTCTGCTCAACCTGCCGCCCGACGCCGAGGGCCGGCACATCCGGCAGCTGGCGGAACTCGACGGGCACCTGGCCGACCTCCTGCTCTCCGGCCGCGAGGCCACCGACGAGGTCCTGGAGGCCGGGGAACGGCTGCTGGTCATCAACCAGCGGCCCACCCGGCCGCGCGGCGGCAGGGCCGAGGGGATGGCCGTCACCATCCGGGACTCCACCGAGATGCGGGTCCTGACCACCCGCGCGGAGGCCGCCCGCAGGCGGCTGCGCCTGCTGTACGACGCCGGCGTCGGCGTGGGCACCACCCTCGACGTGGAGCAGACGGCGCAGGAGCTCGCGGACGTGGCCGTTCCGCGCTTCGCGGACTTCGCCACCGTGGACCTGCTGGAGCCCGTGCTCGCCGGCGACGAGCCCACCGCCGCGGTCGCGGACCTGCGCCGCACCGGCGTGAGCGGCATCCGCGACGACATCCCGCTCTACCCCCGCGGCCGGATGATCGACTTCGTGCCGTCCACCCCGCAGGCCCGCGGCCTCAGCAGCGGCAAGGCCGAGCTGATCGAGTACCTGGCCGACACCCCCGGCTGGTACGTCCAGGACCCGCCGCGGGCCCAGGCCGTCATCGACTACGGGATCCACTCCCTGATCACCGCCCCGCTCAAGGCCCGCGGCGTCGTCCTCGGGCTCGTCAACTTCTGGCGGTCCGAGAAGCCGGAGCCCTTCGACGAGGAGGACCTCTCCCTGGCCGAGGAGCTCGTGGCCCGGGCCGGGGTCAGCATCGACAACGCCCGCCGCTACACGCGCGAGCACGCCGTCGCCGTGGCCCTGCAGCACAGCCTGCTGCCGCGCGACCTGCCCGAGCAGAGCGCCGTGGAGGTGTCCCACTTCTACCTGCCCGCCACGTCCGGGGTGGGCGGGGACTGGTTCGACGTGATCCCGCTGCCGGGCGGCCGGGTCGCGCTCGTCGTGGGTGACGTCGTCGGGCACGGGCTGCACGCCGCGGCCGCGATGGGCCGGCTGCGGACGGCGGTCCTCAACTTCTCCTCGCTCGACCTGCCGCCCGACGAGCTCCTCGCCCGCCTCGACGACCTCGTCCAGTACACCGACCAGAGCGGGGAGGGCGGCGGCGTCGAGGGCGGCCTCGTCGGGGCCACGTGCCTGTACGCCGTGTACGACGCGGTGACCCGGCAGTGCACGGTGGCCCGGGCCGGGCACGTCCCACCGCTGGTGGTGCACCCCGACGGCCGCGTGGAGACCCCCGAACTGCCCGCCGGGGCGCCGCTGGGGCTGGGCGGCTTCCCCTTCGAGGCGGCAGAGCTGGACCTCCCCGAGGGCGCCCGGCTGGTCCTGTACACCGACGGGCTGATCGAGGACCGCTCCCGCGACATCGACGAGGGCCTCGACCGGCTCCGCTCCGCCGTCGCCCACCCCGACCGCAGCCCGGGGGACACCGTGCGGGCCGTCCTCGAGGAGCTGCCGCCCGAGCACGCCCGAGACGACGTGGCCCTGCTGGTCGCCCGGACCACCGTGCTGCCGGCGGACTGCATCGCCGAATGGGACGTTCCGTTCGAGCCGAGCGCCGTCGCCACCTTGCGGGCCGAGGCGGTGGCGAAGCTGGACGAGTGGGGGCTGGCCGAGCTCGGCTTCGGCACCGAACTGGTGCTCAGCGAGCTCATCACCAACGCCATCCGGCACGGTGCCGAGCCGGTGCGGGTCCGGCTGCTGCGCGACCGGGTGCTGACCTGCGAGGTCTTCGACGGCAGCAGCAGCTCCCCCCGCCTGCACTACGCGGCCACCACCGACGAGGGAGGCCGCGGGCTGTTCCTCGTGGCCCAGCTCAGCCGGCGGTGGGGCGCCCGGTACACGCCCGACGGGAAGGTCATCTGGTCCGAGCAGCAGCTGCCGGACGCGGAGGGCGGGGACTGAGTCCTGAGTCCTGGATCCTCGGTCCGGGGGGACGGGTCCAGGGGCCCGGGTGCGGGCCCCTGCCTGGGTCCTGGGTCCCGGGTCCTGCGTCCGGTCAGCTGATGCCGTAGCGGGCGGCGACCCCGGCGAGGATGAGTTCGAGGCCCTCCTCGAAGTGGGCGTCGTAGTCCTCGAAGAGGTGGGATCCGGCGGCCGCGGCGGCCGGGTAGTCGGCGAGCCGCTCGCTGCGCTCGGAGACGTCGTAGCCCTCGCGGCGCTCGCCCGCCACGGGGTGGACGCCCTGCTCCTCGGTGACGAAGCCGAGGGTGTACATGAAGGTCGTGGTGAGGGTCCGCACCGCCTGCGGCAGCTCGAAGCCCGCCTCCAGCAGCGCCCGGAGGTGGGCTTCCTGCTGTTCGGCGTGGTCGGCGCCGGTGAAGCGGGAGCCGCTGAAGACGCGGGCGCCGTCGCGGTAGGAGAGCAGGGCCCGGCGCAGCCCGCGGTTCGCGGCGAGCAGCATCTCCCGCCAGCCCGCCGGCTGTTGCGGCTCGTCCCGCGCCATGCGCCGGTACATCTCGGTGGCCATCTCGTCGATGAGCTCCTGCTTGTTCTTGAAGTGCCAGTACAGCGCAGGTGCCTTGACGTCCAGCTCGGCCGCGATGGCCCGGAGCGTGAGCTTCTCCAGCCCCGTCTCGTTCAGCAGGCGCAGGGCGGCCTCGGCGACGGTCGTACGGCTGAGCGGCGGGACACGGGGCGGGGTGCGGCCGGGCTGGGGCCGGGGCGCGGGCTCGGGGGTCATCGCCCGATTCTTTCAGATGGGCTTGACAGCTTAACAACGTTAAGGGCACTCTCTTGTCACGGCCTCGCTTAACAACGTTAAGGAGAGGTCGGAGGGCTGGATTGCAGCGCGCCGCCGCGAGGGCGGCCGCCGGACGAACTGGGGACGGACATGAACGGGCACGCGATGAACGCACACGAGGTGGACGGGGCGGCTTCGGCGGCCGGGATGGCTGCGGTGGACGGGCCGGATGTGTGGGACGTGCTGATCGTGGGTGCGGGGCCGACCGGCCTGGCGCTGGCCTGCGACCTCGCGCGCCGCGGGGTGCAGCCGCTGGTGGTGGAGCGCTCGCCGGGCCTCTTCGCGGGCTCCCGCGGCAAGGGAATCCAGCCGCGGACCCTGGAGGTCCTCGACGACCTGGGGGTGCTGGAGGAGGTCCTGCGCCACGGCGGCGCCACCCCGGTCGGGATGGCCTGGAAGGACGGGGTCCGGCTGGGCGAGCACCGGATGTTCGAGGAGACCGAGCCCACCGAGCAGGAGCCGTACGCGGGACCGTGGATGCTGCCCCAGTGGCGTACGCAGGAGATCCTGCTGGCGCGCCTGCGCGAGCTGGGCGGCGGGGTGCGGTTCGGTTGTGAGCTGACCGGCCTCACGCAGGGCGGGGAGTACGTCGAGGCCGTGCTCGCGCGGAGCGGCGGGGGGAGCACGACGGTCCGGGCGCGGTACGCGGTGGCGGCCGACGGCGGCCGGTCCACGGTGCGCCGACTCGCCGGGATCACGATGTCCGGGGAGCGCATCGACACCACGCCGATGGTGGTGGCCGATGTGGTCATCGACTCCCTCGACCGGGACCACTGGCACATCTTCCCGCCGGCCGAGGACGGCAGCCGGGGCTTCGCCGCGGCGTGCCCGCTGCCGCAGACCCGGGAGTTCCAGTTCGTCGCCCAGTATCCGCAGGCCCGTCCCGAGCTGACGGAGGAGGATGTCCGATCGCTGGTCGCGGAGCTCACCCACATACCGGCGGAGGAGGTCCTGGAGGTGCGCTGGGCCTCGGACTTCACCGTCAGCGCGGCCCTCGCCGACCGGTTCCGCGAGGGCCGGGTGTTCCTGGCCGGGGACGCGGCCCACATCCACTCGCCGGCCGGCGGGCAGGGGCTCAACACCAGCATCCAGGACGCCTACAACCTGGGCTGGAAGCTGGCTGCCGTCCTGCGGGACGGTGCACCGGAGGCCCTGCTCGACACGTACGAGGAGGAGCGCCTGCCGCAGGCGGCCGCCATGCTCGGCCTGTCGACGCGGATCCACCGCGGCGAGGCCCGCCGCGGCGCCGCCACCCGCCAGCTCGGCATCCACCTGCGGGAGTCGCCGCTCACCTGCGAGACCCGGTCCGACCTGCCGGAGGAGGCCCTGGCCGCGGGCGACCGCGCGCCCGACGGCCGCCGCGACGGCCTGCGGCTGTTCGACCTCTTCCGAGGCCCGCACTTCACCCTGCTCGCCGTCGATACCGACCTGCCGGAGCGGCTGCCGCCGCTGCCGCACCTGCGCACGGCCCGGATAGGCGCCTACGAGAGCTACGGCCGCGGGCTGTTCCTGATCCGGCCCGACGGCTACATAGCGTGGGCGGGCTCGTCCGCCGAGGCAGCGGGCGACCTGGCCGCGTGGGCCTCCCGGCTCACCGGCGTCCCCGGCCTCGCCTGAGCGGCCGGGTGGGGCTCACATGTGGGGGTTCGCGTAGTGCTTCTCGATGAGCTGGATGAGCGCCACGTCGTCGTATTGGCCGCTCTCGAACTCGGGTGAGTCCTTCACCTGCTCCCGGGTGGCGGCCAGGTAGACGGTCTCGCTCTCCTCGTCCACCCCGGTCACCAGGGACGCCGGGACCATGACGTGCCGCCCGAAGATCCACGGGCCGGTGTCCACGACGATGTACTGGCGCCCGACGTAGTCGGTGTGCTTGTCGATCTTCCCGATGGATCCGTCGGAGGCCTCGACCTTGTATCCCACCAGCTGTGCCATGTCGACCGTCACGGGTCTCACCTCTCCCGTCTTCCCGACTTCCCGGTCCCCTCCGTTCCGGGGAACCACCCGTCCAGGGCAAGCAGCGCCTACCCAGCCGGGCCGGTTCCAGACAGCCCGGCGGCGGCTCAGCCGCTCGCGGTGACCAGCAGGGTGCGGGCGGGGGCCGGGCCGGCGAGACGGCAGCGGTGCGGCAGGTCGCCCCGGTGGTGGGCGCTCTGCCCCGCCCGCAAGGTCAGGGGCTCCTCCCCCTCCACCTCGAGGACGACCTCGCCCTCCAGCACGTAGAGGAAGTCCTCCCCGGGGTGCTGGAACCAGCCCCGCTCTCCCCGTCCCGGCTCGAAGTGGTGCTCGTACGCCTCCATCAGGCCGCTGCTGCCGCCGGGGATCAAGACGTGGGCGACCTGGCCTGCGGCCTCGCTGACCCGGATCACCTGGGGGTCGCTCTCGTGGCTGACGGCGCCCGGCCGGCCCGGCGGGCGCAGGAAGGTTCCCGGGGTGACACCGAGGGCCTCGGCGATGCGGTAGATGGAGCTCAGGCTCGGGGTGGTGAGGCCGCGCTCCAGCTGGCTGAGGAAGGGCTGCGAGAGGCCGGAACGGGAGGCCAGGACCTGCATGGAGACACCGCTGCGCTTGCGGCAGGCGCGGATCACCCGCCCGACCTCGACCGCTTCTGGGGTGGGTTCGGATCGAGACACGGAGGTGAACGTACCCGATGCAGGTGGGCGGGCCGGAAGGCCGCTGCAGCTTTCGCACTGCTGCAACACACCGTTCATAAGCGTGGTCAATTATTGACCTCACTTATCGAAACGAGGAGTTCCCCGTGCACGCCATCCCTTCCCCGCCCGGCCGGGCCGCCCTCGGCCGGGTCGGTCCGGCCCTCGTCGCGGCCGCCGCCGTGCTCGCCGCCTGGTACGCGGCGGGCCCCGCCGGTGTCGCGGCGCCCGGACTGCTGCCCACGCCGGGCGAGACCCTGGCGGCCCTGGCCGACGGGGCGCGCAGCGGAACCCTCGCCGCGGACCTCGGCGCCAGCCTGGGCCGGGCAGGGCAGGGCTTCGCCCTGGGGGCGCTGGCCGGCTCGGCGCTGGGCTTCGCCACCGGGTACCTGCCGTGGCTATCCGCCGCCGTCACCCCGGTCGTCTCCTTCCTGCGGCCGATCCCGGCGATCGCCCTCGTCCCGCTGGCCACGGCCTGGTTCGGGATCGGGGAGACCGCGAAGCGGCTGCTGATCGCGTACGCCGTGCTGCTCGCCGTCTGGCTGTACGTCCATGACGGGGTGTCGCGGGTACCGGTGACGCATCTGCGGGCGGCCCGCACGCTGGGCGCGCCGCTGCACCGGCGGTTCACCGAGGTCCTGCTGCCCGCGGCCGCACCGGCGCTGCTCGCCGCCCTGCGGTACGGGGCCTCGGTGGCGCTGCTGGCGCTGGTGGCCGCGGAACTGGGCGGTGCGGACAGCGGGTTGGCGTACCGGCTCCAGGTGGACGGGCAGTTCCTGCGGGTGGACCGGATGTTCGCGGGGCTGCTGGTCCTCGGTCTGCTCGGGGTGGCCGTGGACCTCGTCCTCGCCGCCGCGGGCCGCCGCTTCGCGCACTGGAGCGAGTTGTGAGCCGGGGCGTGCGGGTCGAGGGCCTGACGGTCGCGCACGGCGGGGCCGGGGTGCGGGGGCGGGGCGGGGCGTTCCCTGCGCTGGAGGGGGTGGACCTGGAGCTGGGCGCGGGCTCGTTCACGGCGCTGCTGGGGCCGAGCGGGTGCGGCAAGTCGACGCTGCTGGGTGCGGTCGCCGGGTTCGTGCGGCCGGTCGCCGGGCGGGTCGCCGTGGCCGGGGAGCCGGTGACCGGTCCGGGGCCGGACCGGGGCGTGGTCTTCCAGCACTACGCGCTGTTCCCCTGGCGCACGGCCCGAGGCAACGTCGAGTTCGCCCTCAAGCGGCTGGGGCTGCCGCGGGCGGAGCGGCGCCGGCGGGCGCTGGCCGCGCTCGCCGAGGTCGGTCTGGCGGACGGCGCCGAGAAGTACCCCGGCCAGCTGTCCGGCGGGATGCAGCAGCGGGTGGCGCTGGCCCGGGCGCTGGCCGCCGAGCCCGAAGTGCTGCTGCTGGACGAGCCGTTCGGGGCGCTGGACGCGCTGACCCGGGCCCGGATGCAGGAGCTGCTGCGCCGGCTGTGGCGGCGTACCGGGCTGACCGTGCTGTTCGTCACCCACGACATCGACGAGGCCCTGGCGCTGGCCGAGCGGGTGGTGGTGCTCGGCGGTGCCCCCGGCCGGGTCCTGGCCGACCACCCGGTGCCTGCGGGACCGCCCGACCCCGCGCTGCGGGAGCTGATCGCCACCCGGCTGACCGAGCCGGAGGCCGTCCATGGCTAGAGAGGAATCCTTCACGATGTCCAGACCCCGCGCGGTCGCCGTCGCCCTGGTGGCGGCCCTGCTGACCGCCCTCGCCGCCGGCTGCGCCGGCTCCGGTTCCGCAACGGGAGGCGGAGCAGCCGGGGGAGCCGGCCGGGCAGCGCCGGTCGGGATCGCCGCCGGCGACTACCTGGGGGGCGCCCCCGTCCACCTCGCGCAGGAGCGGGGGCTGTGGGCCGCCGAGGGCCTGCAGGCCAAGGTGACCTCCCTGGCCACCGGGCGGGACGCGCTGAACGCCGTGCTGGGCGGGCAGGCGCAGCTCGGGGTGGTGGGCGACCTGCCCGCGGTCACCGCCGCGCTCGGTGGGCGCAGCATCCGCATCGTGGCCGACCTGTCCCGGTTCTCCGACTGGCGGCTGCTCACCCGCACCGACCGCGGCGTCACGGGCTTCGCCGCGCTGAAGGGGCGGAAGGTGGGCGTTCCGCAGGGCACCAACGTGGAGTTCGCGCTGTCGCGGATGCTCGGCTCGGCGGGGCTGGGCGCCTCCGACGTCACCGTGGTCAACCTCTCCCCCGGCCAGGTGCCCGCGGCCCTGGCCCGAGGGGACGTCGACGCCGGGGTCACCTTCCCGAGCTTCTACGACGCGGCCCGCAGCGCGCTCGGCGAGCGATACGCCGAGGTGCCCTTCACCGGGTACACCGCACACACCCTCCTCGTCGCCGGGCCGTCCGCCGACGAGGCGGCGACCACCGCCGTGCTGCGCGCGCTGGTGCGCGCCCAGCGCGACATGGCCGCGGACCCTGCCGGGGCCCGTAGCGCGATCCTCGCGCAGGCCCACGGCTCGCTCCAGGCCGGCTACGTGGAGGCCTTCCAGCCCCGCTACGCCTACGGGGCCTCGCTCACGCCCGAGCTCACCGCGCAGCTGGCGGAGGTGGCCGGCTGGGCCAAAGCCGCCCAGCAGCTGCCCGGCCCCGCCGATGCCGCGGCCCTGCGCGGGCACCTGAACCCCGCTCCCCTGAAGGCCGTGGACCCGGCCGCCGTCACCCTCGACTGAACCCCGAACGGAGATCACCATGAGCACCGTCGACCAGAACACCCTGCGCCGCCGCGGCGTCGGACTGCGCGCCCACGACCCGGAGCGCAGCTACGGCGGCTACACCCTCTACACCCCGATCGCCGGGCCCGGCGAGGTCCGGCTCGTGGACATCGAGGGCCGCCTCGTGCACTCCTGGAGCTCGCCGCACCCGCCGGGCCGGCACGCGCGGCTCCTGCCGAACGGCAACCTCTTCTACCAGGGCAAGGACACCTCCGGCCCGTCCCTGTTCCCGATCTGGGACGTCTACCACGGCGGAATTTTCCAGGAGATCGCCCGGGACGGCACGGTGCTGCGCGAGGTCCGCCACCCCTTCCACCACCACGACGCCTCCCTGCTGCGCAACGGCAACCTGCTGCTGCTCGGCGTGGAGCCCCTCGACCCCTCCGACGCGGCCCGCATCCAGGGCGGCATCCCGGGCTCGGAGGCGGCGGGCGGCGTGATCCACGGGGACGTGGTGTACGAACTGACCTGGAACGGGGAGGTGGTGTGGCGGTGGGCCGCCATCGAGCACCTCGACCCGGCCGAGGTGCCGCTGAACCCGCATTTCGCCCGTGAGCACTGGCCGATGGCGAACACCGTCAACGAACTCGCGGACGGCGGTGTCGTGGTGGGCTTCCGCAGCGCCTCCACCACGGTGGCCGTGGACCGCGCCGACGGCTCGGTGCGCTGGCGGCTCGGCCCCGAGGTGCACTCCCAGCAGCACTACCCGCACGAGCTGGGCAACGGCAACATCCTCGTCTTCGACAACGGCACCTACCGGGACACCACCTCGGTGCCGTACTCGCGGGTGGTGGAGGTCGAGCCGGTGACGGGCAAGGAGGTGTGGGCGTACGAGGACAACCCGCCGCAGAACTTCTACAGCCCGTACATGTCGAGCGCGCAGCGGCTGCCGAACGGCAACACGTTCATAGCCGAGGGCAGCTTCGGCCGGCTGTTCGAGGTGACTGCCGGGGGCGATGTGGTGTGGGAGTACGTGGTACCCGAGTTCGGCTCGTTCGGGGCGGGGGTCGGGCTGGAGTCCTCCCGCGGCGCCCAGAACTCGGTCTTCCGGGCCTACCGCTACGCTGCGGACGAGATCCCCTGGCTCTGACCTCCCCTGGCTTTGGCCCCGCCGCCCGGGCGGCCCCGGCGGGACACCTCCCGTCGGGGCCGCCGCGGCCCGCGTACGCCGGTGGGTCAGATGCGGAAGGGGCCCGTCACCTCGTACGTGATGCCGCCCGAGGAGCTGCCGGTGGTGCCGCGCTGGCTGGAGAAGTACAGCCGGTCGCCGGCCGGGGAGAACGCCGGGCCGGTGATCTCGGAGGAGGACTGCCCGTTGATCCGCAGGAACGGCGCGACCACGTCGTCCGGGGTGATCAGGCAGATCTCCATGTTGCCGCCGTCCTCGGCGACGTAGAGGTCGCCGAAGGAGGAGCCGGTCACGTTGTCCACGCCCGTCAGCGGGGCGCTGCCGCCGACCACGAGCGAGTCGTCGTAGGCCAGCTCGTACGTGCTGCTCGCGAGGTTGAGCTGCCAGACGCGGTTGTCGCCCTTGGTGGTGAACCAGACGGTGTCGGCCGCGTAGTGGCAGCCCTCGCCGCCGTTGAAGTGCTTGGCGCCGGAGACCTGGCTGCGGGTGGCGGTGGGCGAGCCGTCGGGGTCGGGTACGTTCTGCCAGCTGAAGGATCCGGAGGTGCCGGAGCCGGCGACCATCACCTGGAGGGTGCCGGAGGCGAGGTTGCCCCAGGTGGTGGGCAGGAAGCGGTAGAAGCAGCCGTTCGTCTCGTCCTCGGTGAGGTAGATGGCCTGGCGGACCGGGTCGGCGGCGGCCGCCTCGTGCTTGAACCTGCCGAGCGCGGGCCGCTGCACGGCCGCGTTGATGCCCCACGGGTCGGTCTCGTAGACGAAGCCGAGGCTGACCTCCTCGCAGGAGAGCCAGGTGTTCCAGGGGGTCTTGCCGCCCGCGCAGTTCTGGCGCGTGCCGGAGAGGATCCGGTACGCGGCGGTCACGGTTCCGGAGGAGTTCAGGCGGACCGCGCTGGCGCCGCCCGAGGGGTTGATCTCGGAGTTGGAGACGTAGATCCAGCCGGTGCCGTCCGCGAAACAGGCGCCGCCGTCGGGGGCGTCGTGCCAGGTGTACGAGGTGCCGGCGACGGTGAGGCCGGAGCGGGCGATCACGCGGCTGGTGAAGCCGGCGGGCAGCATGATGCCGTTCGCGTCGGCCGCGCCCAGCGCCCCGTACGGGCCGGGGCCGGGCTGGGCGGGGGCGGCGTAGGCGGCTCCGCGCATCAGCGTGCCGCCGAAGGCGGCGGCGGAGGTGCCGACGACGGCGCCGCGCAGGAAGGTACGTCGTTCCACGGTCACTCCTCGAAGAGGGGGACGCCCCGACCGGGCCGGGGCAGGGGTGGAGCGGGGGGCAGCGCCGAGGAACCTAGGGCTCCGGCGTTGCGTCCGCGCCAACTCCCGGTGTCGCGGGAACGGCTGGTTCCGGACTGTCGGGGTGGCGGCCCGAGCGGTGCTTCGTGAGGGACCTGGGAGGCTCCCGGCCCGGGCGCGGGCCCGGGCCGGGGCCTTCGGTGCGTCGTCAGGACGCGGTCTTCCCGCCCTGCGCCCAGCGGCGGTAGAGGCCGAGGCCTTCCTCGCCGATCCGGGCGCGGAGTTCGGGGTCGTCCACGCCCATGTTCTCGGACGGGGCCGCGCACAGGACGGCGACCTTGCCGACGTGCTGGTTGGTCTGCACGGCCCGGGTGGCCTCGGCGGCTTCGGCCAGGGGGTAGACCTTCGACAGGGTCGGGTGGATCATCCCCAGGCCGATCAGCCGGTTGGTCTGGACGGCCTCGTGGTAGTTGAAGCCGTGCGAGCCGATGATCTGCTTGAGCCGCATCCACAGGAACCGGTTGTCGTACTGGTGCTTGTAGCCGGTCGACGATCCGCAGGTGACGATCCGGCCGCCGCGCTTGGCGACGTACACGGACGTGCCGAAGGTCTCGGCCCCCAGGTACTCGAAGACGATCTGCGGGTCCTCGCCGACCAGCGAGCGGATGGCCTCGCCGAGGACGCGGCCGGCCTTGGGGTGGCGGAAGCCGTCCTCGGGCAGGTCCAGTTCGGAGCGGTTGATGACGTGCTCGCAGCCCTGGGCGCGGACCAGCCGGGCCTTCTCCTCCGAGCCGACCACCGCGACGGGGATGCCGCCGCCGTTCTTGACGAACTGGACGGCGTACGAGCCGAGGCCGCCGGTGCCGCCCCAGACGAGGACGACGTCGCCCTGCTTCATGCGGGCGCCGTGGCTGCCCACCAGCATGCGGTAGGCGGTCGCGGCGCACAGGGTGCTGGAGGCGGCCTCCTCCCAGCTGAGGTGGCGCGGCTTGCGGATCAGCTGGTTGGCCTTGACCAGGCAGTACTCGCCGAGTGCGCCGTAGTTCGTCTCGAAGCCCCAGGCGAGCTGGGTCTCGCTCAGCATGCCGTCGTCGTAGGAGGTGTGGTCCTCCTCGTCGACGTAGGACGGCGAGACCACCACCTTGTCGCCGACCTTCCAGTTCTTCACTCCGGTGCCGACGCGCACGATCACGCCGGAGGCGTCCGAGCCGAGCTGGTGCAGCGGCAGGTCGTGGCGGGCGCCGTGGGGGCCCTGCCGGCCCAGCTTCTCCAGAAAGGCGAAGGTGGGGACCGGCTCGAAGATCGCCGACCAGACGGTGTTGAAGTTGATGGCGGCCGACATGACGGCGACGATGCACTCGTCGGGGGCCGGCTCGGGCATGGGCATCTCGCCGATGTGCAGGGACTTGCGGACGTCCTTGTCGCGCACGCCCTCGAACATGTCGACCTCGTCCTTGACCAGGTAGGCCGCCCTGTAGCTCGACGGCAGGTCGAGGGCGAGCAGTTCCTGGGGGGCGGCGCCGGCGACGACGGCCTGGAGCAGTTCGGACACGGGACGGTCCTTTCGCAGGATGCGGTGCGTGGATGGGGTGGGATGTGTGGGGCGCGATGTGTGGGGCGGGTCGGCTGGGGTGGTCGGGGCGGTGCCGCGTCAGGCGAGGGTCTCCCGCAGGACCTCCAGCACCCGGGCGGGCTGCCGGACGAGGTAGAAGTGGCCGCCGTCGAAGACCCGCACCGTGAAGGGGGCGGTGGTGTACTGCGCCCAGCGGGCGGCCTCCGCGGGGGTGACCTTGGGGTCCTTGTCACCGGTCAGGGCGACCACCGGGGTCCGCAGCGGGGGCCCCGGGCGCGGTACGTACGTCTCCACCGCCTTGTAGTCGCTGCGCAGCGAGGGCAGCGCCAGCCGGAGCAGCTCCTCGTCCGGTGGGGGGAGTTCGGTGCCGCCGAGCTCCTTCACGGCGGCGAGCAGGGCGTCGTCGTCGAGCAGGTGCACCGCCTCCCCGCGCCGGTCGCCGGGCGAGCGGCGGCCGGAGACGAACAGGGTCAGCGGTACGGTGCCGTGCTCCTCCAGCCTGCGGGCCACCTCGAAGGCGAGCGCGGCGCCGAGGCTGTGCCCGAAGAGGGCGAGCGGCCGGTCGGTCCACGGCAGCAGTTCGGCGGTGACCAGGTCGGCCAGGGTGTCGAGGTCGTCGACGCAGGCTTCGCCGCGGCGGTCCTGCCGACCGGGGTACTGCACGGCGAGGACGTCGACCGCGGGCGCGAGGGCCCGGGAGGTGGGGAAGAAGAAGCTGGCGGAGCCTCCGGCGTGGGGCATCAGGACCAGCCGCTTCGCGGCCTCGGGGGCCGGGTGGAAGCGCCGGATCCAGGCGCCGGTCGGGGCGCTGGCCGGGGCTTTCGTCGGAGCGTTCGTCGGAGCGCCGGTCGGGGCGTCGGTACGCATGGCGGGGCCTTTCGCGGTCTCGTGGCGGTCACGCCGCGTCGGGGCGGGGGAACCAGCCCGCCCGGACGAAGAACTCGACGTGCTTGCGGAACAGTGCGCGGTCGGCGGGCGGGCAGGTGATGCCGCTGTGCTGCAGGGCCGCGGCCGTCTCGCTGTCGTCGACGGGCGGGTAGAAGGTGTCGGGGCGGTCCGCCATGACCTCGAAGGCGTCGAGGAGCGGCAGGAGCGCGTTGTCGGGGTCGCCGGTGACCAGCTCGCGCCAGGTGTCCCGGTCCCGTACGGGCAGGGCGTAGCCGAAGCCGCGCAGCTCCTCGACCATGGCGGCGAGGGTCAGGCCGCTGTGGCTGCACACGTGGAACGTGCCCGAGGCGGCCCGGTCCTGCCGGGAGATGTCCAGGATGGCGGCGCTGGTGTATCCGACCGGCATCAGCCGGAAGGCCACGGGGATCTCCTCCGGTACGGCGCCGGCCTGGAGCATGCCCTTCAGGCTGAGCCAGACGAAGTCGCGCGTCTGGCAGGCCCCGGTCTCCGCGTCGCCGGCGATGAGGTCGACCCGGTAGACGGAGACGGGCAGGCCGCGGTCGCGGGCGAGGCCGATGAGCTGTTCGGCCACCCACTTGCTCTGGGTGTAGCCGGTGGGCAGCGTGTCGCCGGGGCCGGTGGGGTCCGTGGTGCGCAGGGGCACCCCTGCGGTGTCCCGGCCCACGTAGACGCCGAGGGTGGACACGTAGTGCACGGGGACGGTGCGGTGGCGGGCCGCGAGGCGCAGGATCTCCTCGGTGCCGCCGACGTTGGCCGCCCGTACGGTGGCGTACGGCTGGACCCAGTTGACCGCGGCGCCGGCGTGGTAGACGGCGTCGACGGTGCGGGCCAGGCCGTCGAACCGGTCGGCGCCCAGGCCGAGGGCAGGCTCGGCGAGGTCGCCGACGACGACGTCGAGGCGGCCGGGGTCGATCTGGTCGCCGATGCCGTACCAGTCGAGGTTGGCCCGCAGCCTGGCCTGCGCGTCGGCGGCGTCACGGCCGCGGACCAGGCAGTGGACCCGTGCGGACGTCTGCCGCATCAGGTCGCGCAGGAGGTACGCGCCGAGGAAGCCGGTGGCGCCGGTCAGCAGCACCTCCTGCGGGTCCGCGGCCACCCGGCACACCTCGTCGGCGGGCCGGATGTCGTCGGCCAGCCGGATCTCCGCCGCGAAGTCCACGGAGGGCTGCCCGTCCGTGCGGCCGGCGCCCGGACCGGTCCCGGTCAGCTCGGCCAGGAGGTGGCCGGAGAGCGCGTTGAGGGTGGGGTGGTCGAAGACCAGGGTGGTGGGCAGGCTCAGGCCGGTGAGGGCGCCGAGCCGGTTGCGGAACTCCACTCCCGTGAGGGAGTCGAAGCCGAGGTCGGTGAAGCGGTGGTCGACGGGAAGGGTGGCGGGGTCGGCGTGCCCGAGGACCGCTCCGGCCTCGGCGCGCACGGTGTCGAGGACGCGGGCGAACTGCTCCTCCTGCGGTAGGCCGGCCAGGCCGGCGGTGAAGGAGTCCGCGGACGCGCCGGAGTTGCGGGCGGCGGGGCGGACCGGCGTCCGCAGCAGGGCGCGCATCACGGCCGGTGCCTGGCGGGCCTGGTCGCGCAGGGCGGACAGGTCGAGCGGGGCGGCCACCACGGCCGGCCGGTCGGAGGCGAGCGCGGCGTCGAGCATCGCGAGCCCCTGCTCGGTGGCTATGGGCGGGTATCCGGCGCGCGCGATGCGCTCCAGGTCGGCCGCGGTCAGCTCGCCGGTGGTGGCGGTGTCCGCCCACAGGCCCCAGGCGACCGAGGTGGCGGGCAGCCCCCGGGCCGCCCGGTAGGCGGCGAGTCCGTCCAGGAAGGTGTTGGCGGCGGCGTAACTGGACTGGCCCGCGCCGCCGATGGCACCGGCGAGGGAGGAGAACAGGACGAACGCCGACAGGCCGGGGCCGCCGCCCGGTTCGGCCGGTTCGGTCAGTTCGTGGAGGTTCCAGGCGGCGTCGATCTTCGGCCGCAGGACCGCCTCCAGCCGGTCCGGGGTGACGGTGGTGATCAGCCCGTCGCCGAGGATGCCCGCCGCGTGGACGACGCCGGTCAGCGGCCGGTCCTCGGGTACGGCCGCGAGGACGCGGGCCAGCGCGGAGCGGTCGGCGGCGTCGCACGCGGCCACGGTGACGCGGGCGCCGAGGGCCCGGAGTTCGGCCGCCAGGGCTTCGGCGCCCGGGGCGTCGGGGCCGCGGCGGCTGGTCAGCAGCAGGTCGGTCACCCCGTGCGCGGTCACCAGGTGACGGGCGAACAGCGCGCCGAGCGTGCCGGTGCCGCCGGTGACGAGCACGGTGCCGCCGGGGGCGAACCGGCCCGAGGGGGCAGGCCGGGCTGCCGGGGCAGCCGGGACGGTGGCGCCCGAGAGAGCTGTTGTCTGCGACGGGGCAGTCTGGGCCGGGTCGTGCGAGGGGGCGGCGGTGGGCAGCCTGCGCAGCTGGGGCAGCAGGATGCGACCGGCCCGTACGGCGGCCTGCGGTTCGCCGGAGCGGACCAGCGCGGCCAGGGACTGCGAGGGCGTCTCCTCGTCCAGGTCCACGAGCACGAAACGGCCCGGGTTCTCCGACTGCGCGGAGCGGATCTGGCCCCACACGGCCGTGGCGGCCGGGTCGGTCACCGGCCGGCTGCCGGCGGGCACCGCACCGCGGGTGGTGAGGACCAGGGGGATGCCGGCCAGGCGCTCGTCGGCGAGCCAGTCCTGCACCAGGGCCAGCACCTGCCGGGTCCGCCGGTGCGCGGCGGCGGCGGGTCCTGTGGCAGCGGGGCCGGTGGCATCCGCTTCGGCTCCGGCCTCGGCATCGGCCCCGACCTCGACCTCGACATCAACCTCCACGTCGGCCGCGGTGTCGGCGCCGACGTCGTAGCGGACCGCGTCCACCGCGGTGCCCGCCTCCACGGCCTTGGCCAGCTCGCCGGTGTCACCGTACCCGCCGGGGCCCATGGCGGCCCAGTGGAGCGGGGCGGCCGGCTCGTCGAGGGAGATCGGCGTCCAGTCGGTGTGGAACAGGGCCTCGGCGGTCCGGCTGCCGGCCCGTTCGAGGGCCTCCGCGCCGACCGCGGCGAAGGTGAGGGAGCGGATGGTCGCCACCGGCCGGCCGGTCCGGTCGGCGAGCACCACCGACAGCCCCCCGTCTTCGGCCGCGACCAGCCGGGCCCGAACGGCGGTTGCTCCGGTGGCGTGCAGCTGGATGCCGGCCCACCGGGTCGCGAGGCGGACCCCGGACCCGGCGTCCTCGGGGAGCGCCGGGAGCCCGGTGAGGAGCGCGGCCTGCACGGCGCCCTCCAGCAGCGCCGGGTGCAGGCCGAAGCGGGCCGCGTCCCCCGCCGCCTCGTCGTCGAGCGCGACCTCGGCGTACACCGCGCGGCCGCCGGCGGTCCACAGGCCGGACAGCCCGCGCAGCCGCGGCCCGTACGCCGTGCCGGCGCCGGCGGCGGCGAGTTCCGCGTACGCCTCCTCCGGGTCCAGCGGTGCCGCGCCCTCCGGCGGCCACGGCAGCAGCGGTTCGGCGGCCGCCGGTCCCCGCAGGCTGAGGATTCCGGTGGCGTACGCGGTCCACTCCGCCTCCCCCGCATCGGGGCGGGCGTGCACGGCGAAGGCACGGCGCAGCCCGTCCTCGGCGGGTCCCACCTTCAGCTGGAGCTGCACCGCGCCCCGCTCGGGAAGGACCAGCGGCGCGAGGAGGTCCAGTTCGTCCACGGCGGTGCAGCCGACGTCGTCGGCGGCCCGCAGCGCGAGCTCGACCAGCACCGACGGCGGCAGCACGGCGGCCCCGGCGAGGGTGTGTTCGGCGAGCCACGGGTGGGTGCGCGCCGACAGCCGGCTGGTGAACAGGGTCTCGTCGGCTCCGGCCAGGGTGACGGCGGCGCCCAGCATCGGGTGGCCGGTCGCCGCCATGCCGAGGCCCGCCGCGTCGCGCGCGCGGGAGCCGGAGGCGTACCAGAAGCGCTCGTGCTGGAAGGCGTACGTGGGCAGCTGGACCCGCTGGGCGCCGCGGCCGGCGAAGGGGGCGGCCCGGTCGATCCGTGCTCCGCGCACCTGCACGGCCGCCCAGGAGGCGAGGAAGCGGTCGAGTCCGCCCTCGTCGCGGCGCAGGGTGCCGGTGACGACGACGTCGTCGCCGAGGTTCTCCTGGAGCGAGGAGGTGAGCACCGGGTGGGCGCTGACCTCGACGAAGGTGCCGTGGTCCTGTGCGGCGAGGGCGCGTACGGACCGGGCGAACTCCACGGGGCGGCGCATGTTGGCGTACCAGTAGGCGGCGTCGAGGCGGGCGGTGTCCATCCAGTCGCCGGTCACGGTCGAGAAGAAGGGGACCGAGCCGGCCCGGGGCCGTACCGGGGCCAGCGCCGCCAGCATCTCCTCGCGGACCCGTTCGACCTGGGGCGAGTGGGAGGCGAAGTCGGTGGGGAAGCGCTTGGTGCGGGCGCCGTCGGCGGCGCATTCGGCGATGAACTCCCCGAGGGCGTCGCGTTCCCCGGCGACGAGGACGGAGGTGGGGCCGTTCTCCACGGCGACGGAGAGCCTGCCGCCCCACTTCTCCAGCCGCGCCTCGACCTCCTCGCGCGGCAGCCCGACGGCGCCCATCCCGCCGGTCCCCTGGAGGGTCAGGGCGATCCGGCTGCGCAGGGCGATCACGCGGGCCGCGTCGTCCAGGGTCAGCCCGCCCGCGACGCAGGCCGCGGCGATCTCGCCCTGGGAGTGCCCGACGACGGCCGCGGGTTCGAGCCCGTACGAGCGCCACAGCGCGGCGAGCGAGACGTGCACGGCGAACAGGGCGGGCTGGACCACGTCCAGCCGGTCCAGGGGCGGTGCGCCCTCGGCGCCGCGCAGCACGTCCTGCAACGACCAGTCCACGTAGGGGGCGAGGGCCTGGGCGCACTCGGCGATGCGCGCTGCGAAGACCTCCGAGGTCTGCAGCAGTCCGGCGGCCATGCCGGCCCACTGGCTGCCCTGGCCCGGGAAGACGAACACGGTCTTGCCGGCCTCGCCCGCGACGCCCTGGACGAGGTGGTCGGCGCTCTCGCCGCCGGCCAGCGCGTCCAGTCCGGCGAGGACCTCCGCGCGGTCACGGCCGACGACCACGGCGCGCTGCTCCAGCGCGGCGCGGGTGGTGGCCAGGGAGTACGGGACGTCCAGCAGGGCCCGCTCCGGGTCCGGGTCCGGGTCTGCGCCCGGGCCCGGTTCCGCGTCCGCGTGCGCGGAGGTGTGCAGGGCGGCGTCCGCGTACGGCCCGCCGGAGCGCAGGTGGTCCACCAGCCGCGCCGCCTGGGCCCGCAGGGCCTGCAGGGAGCGGGCCGACAGCAGCCACGGCCGCGGCGTCGACGGCTCGTCCGCCCGCTGCGGCCCGGGGCGCTCGGCGGGCTCCGGGGCCGGGGCCTGCTCCAGGATGACGTGGGCGTTGGTGCCGCTCGCCCCGAAGGCGGAGACCGCCGCACGGCGCGGGCCGTCGGTCTGCGGCCACGGCCGGGTCTCGGTGAGCAGTTCAACGTCGCCCTCCGACCAGTCCACGAACGGGGTGGGCTCGGACAGGTGCAGGGTCCGGGGCAGCAGTCCGTGCCGCAGGGCCTGCACCGTCTTCACCAGTCCGCCGACGCCCGCGGCGGCCTGGGCGTGGCCGATGTTGGACTTCAGGGAGCCGACGAGCAGCGGCCGACCCTCGGGCCGGGACCGGCCGTAGGTGGCGAGCAGGGCCTGTGCCTCGATGGGGTCGCCCAGCCGGGTGCCCGTGCCGTGGGCCTCGACCGCGTCCACCTCCGCCGGGGTGAGCCCGGCGTTGGCCAGGGCCTGTCGGATGACGCGCTCCTGCGAGGGGCCGTTGGGGGCGGTCAGCCCGTTGGACGCGCCGTCCTGGTTGACGGCGCTGCCCCGCAGTACGGCGAGGACGCGGTGGCCGTTGCGCTCGGCGTCGGAGAGCCGCTCCAGGACGAGCAGGCCGGCGCCCTCGGACCAGCCGATGCCGTCGGCGTCGGCGGAGAACGGCTTGCAGCGGCCGTCCACGGCCAGGCCGCGCTGGCGGGAGCCGTCGATGTAGCCGCCGGGGTGAGCGGAGACGTACGAGGCTCCGGCCAGGGCGAGGGTGGATTCGCCCGAGCGCAGCGACTGGGCCGCCAGGTGCAACGAGA
The DNA here is from genome assembly GCF_040636955.1 of Streptomyces sp. NPDC032472. Taxonomy (NCBI): domain Bacteria; kingdom Bacillati; phylum Actinomycetota; class Actinomycetes; order Kitasatosporales; family Streptomycetaceae; genus Streptomyces; species Streptomyces sp. NPDC032472. The sequence goes on along the minus strand of NZ_JBEZVK010000054.1, from coordinate 3,966 downwards.
CGAGGGCGGAGGAGCAGGCGGTGTCGACCGACACCGCCGGGCCCTCCAGGCCGAGGACGTAGGAGATCCGGCCGGAGGCCATGCTGCTGAGCTTGCTGGTCATCTGGTAGCCCTCGAACTCCTCGGGGCTGTCCAGGTCCAGGTAGCTCTGCTCCACCAGGCCGGCGAAGACGCCGGTCCGGCTGCCCTTGAGGGACAGCGGGTCGATGCCCGCGTGCTCCAGCGCCTCCCACGCCGTCTCCAGCAGGACGCGCTGCTGGGGGTCCATGGCGAGGGCCTCGCGGGGCGAGATCCCGAAGAAGGCGGCGTCGAAGCGGGTGGCCGACTCGATGAACCCGGCCTGGCGTATGTAGATGCTGCCGGGCTTGGCCGGGTCCGGGTCGTAGAGGGCGTCCAGGTCCCAGCCGCGGTCCGTGGGGAAGTCGGAGATCTCGTCGCGTTCCTCGACGGCCAGCCGCCACAGTTCGTCGGGGTTCGCCGCGCCGGGGAAACGGCACGACATGCCGACGATCGCGACGGGCTCCCGGTCGCCCTCCTCCAGCTCGGTGACGCGCCGGCGGGTCTTCTCCAGGTCGGCGGTGACCCACTTCAGGTATGCGACGAGCTTCTCTTCCCTGGACATGTCGTCCCCGTCCTTGGCCATCTGCTCCCCCTTGGACATGCGCTGCCCGCTCTCCTTCCGGTGGGTCGTCATCGGCCCGGCCCGCGGCCGAGCTGTGTGTCGATGAAGTCGAAGATCTCGTCGGCCGACGCGGTGGCGATCCGGCTCGCGGTGTCCTCGGTGTCGTGGCTCTGCTTGCGTGCCGCCTCGTGCGCGCCGGCGGCGGGGGCGAGCCGGTCGAGGAGCGTCCGCAGCCGTGCGCCGACGGCGGTCAGGTCCAGGTCCGGGTCCGGGTCGGACTCCTGCGGGCGCAGTCCGGCCACGGCCGCCTCCAGCCGGTCCAGCTGGATGAGCAGGGACGGCCGGTCCGAGTCCGCCGCCGGACCACCGGCCGCCGCGGCGGCGCGGTTCAGGACGAACCTGATGAGCGCGGCCGGCGAAGGGTGGTCGAAGACCACGGTGGCGGGCAGTTTCAGCCCGGTGGCCGCGCCGAGCCGGTTGCGCAGCTCCACGGCGGTCATCGAGTCGAAGCCCGCGTCCTGGAAGGAACGTTCCAGCGCGACGGCTGCGGGGTCCCCGTGGCCGAGGACGGCCGCCACCTCCCGGCGGACCAGCTCGCGTACGGCCCGGTGGCGCCCGTCCTCGTCGAGTCCGGCCAGCAGGCGCACGAGCGCTCCGGCTGCGGCGCCGGTCCCCTCGGCGGTGTCCGGGCCGGCCGCGTCCAGGACGGGCCGCACCGGGTGCCGTACGAGACCGCTCAGCAGCGGCGGGACGCCTCCCTCGGCGCGCCGCAGCGCGGACGGGCTGATCAGGGCGGCCAGCAACTGCGGCGGCCCGGCCGTGGCGAGCGCCGCGTCGAACGCCTGCGCCGCCCGCTCGGAGGCGAGGGGCCGGAAACCGGCACGGGCGCGGACGCGGACCGGGCCGTCGGCCCCGGCCCCGGCTACGGCTCCGGCTCCGGCTTCGGCTTCGGCTTCGGCTTCGGCTTCGGCTCCGTCCTCGACGGACGGTGCTTCCCAGGGGCCCCAGGCGAGCGACAGGGCCGGCAGGCCGTCGGCCGCGCGCTGCGCCGCCAGGGCGTCCATGAAGGCCTCGGCCGCGGCCCGGTGGCCGCTGCCCGGCTCCGGTACGGTCCCCGCGGCGGACCCGCAGGTGAGGAACACGGCGAGCGGGGTGTCCCGGGTGAGGTCGTGCAGGTTCCGGGCCCCGTCCGCCATGCGGCGCAGGCCGGCCGAGTCCGGCGCGCCGGGGTGGGCGCCGGCGGCGTGGACGACCGCGGTCAGCGGATGCTCCGCGTCGATCCCGGCGAGGGCCGCGGCGAGCGCCTCGCGGTCGGCCGGGTCGCAGGCAGCGAAGGCCATCTCGGCACCCAGCGTGGCCAGTTCGGCTGCAAGGTCCGCCGCGCCGGGACCGGCCGCGCCCTGCGGGTCGACGAACAGCAGGTGCCGCACGCCGTACCGGGCGGCCAGGTGCCGCGCCAGGAACCTCCCCAGCGTTCCTCCGGTCACGAGCACGGTGCCCTCGGCGTCGAGGACCGGTGCGGGCGCCGCGGCGGCCGCACCGGTCACGCGGACCAGCCGCGGCACGAGGAGCCTGCCCTCCCGTACCGCCGCCTCCGGCTCCCCGGAGGCGAGCAGGGCGGTGAGGAGCCCGGGCTCGACGGACGGGTGCGGGGACGGGGCGGCCGCGACGGGATCGGCGTCCGCGAGGAGGAGGCGGCCGGCCGCCTCCTCCTCCGCCTGCACGGAGCGCAGCAGCCCGCGGACCGCCGCGGCCACCGGGTCGACGGGCTCCGCCGCACCCGGCGCGCCGGCCCGGCCGGTGAGGGCGCCCCCGCGGGTCACCACCACGAGCCGGGTCGCGGCGAGGCGTTCCTCGGCCAGCCAGTCCCGGACCAGGGCCGTGGCCCGGCCCGTGGCCTCGTCCAGGGCGGCGGAGGCGTCGCGGTCGGCCGGGGAGGTCCAGGGCACGACCACCGTGTCGATCGGCGCCCCGGCCTCGACGGCCTTGCCGACGGCGGCCAGGTCGTCGTATCTGTCGGCACCCAAGACCGCCCAGGCAGCGGCTTCCCCGGATCCTCCGGATTCCCCGAACGCGGCGGGCCCGTCGGCGCCGACGGCCGTCCACTCCAGCCGCAGCAGGACGTCCTGCGCCCCGCCCGCGGGCGCAGCGAACTGCTCCTCCGGTACGTCCCGGTAGGTGACGGCCTCGACCGTCGCGACCGGCCGGCCGTGCTCGTCGGTCAGTTCGACGGCGACGGTCCTCCCGCCGGTCTCGGTGACGACGGCCCGCACGGCCGTGGCGCCCGTGGCGTGCAGCCGTACGCCGCGCCACTCGGCCGGCACGGTCACCGCGCCCGCCCGCTCGCCGAAGGGGTGACCGAGCAGCACCGCGTCCAGGAGGGCGGGATGCAGCCCGAACCGGTGGGCGTCCTCGGCGAGTTCGGCGGGCAACCGGACCTCGGAGACGGTTCCGGCGGTACGGGCCCCGGCCTCGCGGTCCCGCGGCGGGGTCCCGTCACCGGCGCCCAGGCGTCCGTGCGCGTACACGGCCCACGGGCCCTCCCCCTGCGCCGCACCGGCCTCGGGGCGGGCGTGGACGGTCAGCGGCCGTCCGCCGTCGGCGTCCGGCGCCCCGACCCTGACCTGGAGCTGTACGGCTCCCCGGACGGAGAGGACGAGCGGCGCGGTCAGGGACAACTCCTCCAGTACGCCGGCCCCGGCCTCGTCGCCGGCCCGTACGGCCGTCTCGACCAGCGAGGCGGCGGACAGGACGGTGTTGCCGAGCACGCCGTGCTGCTCCAGCCAGGGGTGCGTACGCACCGACAGCCGGCTGGTGAACACGTAGCCGTCGCCGCCCGCGAGCGGGAGCGCCGTCCCCAGGAGCGGGTGCCCGGTCGGGGTCAGCCCGAGGCCGGAGGCGTCGGCGGCGCCGGCGGTCGGGGTCAGCCAGTAGCGCTCGCTGCGGAAGGCGTACGTGGGCAGCTCGACGCGGCGCGCGCCGGTGGCCCCGTAGAACGCTTGCCAGTCCACTGCGGTGCCGCGGGCGTGCAGCAGGCCGAGCCCCTGGACGAGCGTGCCGGCCTCGGACCGGCCGCGCCGCAGCAACGGCAGAACCGTGGGTGGGTAGGTGTCCTCGGGGGCGGTCTCGGCGTCGGCCTCGAAGGTTTCCCGGGCCAGGGCGGTCAGGACGGCGTCCGGGCCGATCTCGACGAAGGTGGTGGCGCCTTGGGCTTCGAGGGTGCGGACGGCATCCGCGAACCGGACCGGCCGGCGCACATGCTCCACCCAGTAGCCGGCGGTCGTGATCCGCTCGGGGTCGACCAGGCCGCCGGTCAGCGTCGACACCACAGGAATCTGCGGCGG
>NZ_JBEZVK010000053.1:0-45268 GCF_040636955.1 Streptomyces sp. NPDC032472 | reverse complement strand
CGGGCGGGGGGGTAGGGGGGCGCCCCCCCGCCACCGCGCCGCCGGCGCCCAGCGGCCAGCCCCCCCCCCCGCGCCTCAAACGCCGGCGTGGCTGGATCGGCCGGACCCGGCTTCGAATGGCCCGGCTTCGAGGGGAGGGGCGGCTGGATCGGCCGGGGCCCGGCGGCGGGTCAGGTGCGGAGGTAGGAGGCGCCGTTGAGGTCCAGGATGGTGCCCGAGGACCAGGTGGCCTCGGGGGAGGCGAGGTAGAGAACAGCGGAGGCGACTTCCTCCGGCTCCGCGACCCGCCCGAACGGGCTCTGCGCGGTGATCGCCCCGCCCTCGGCGGAGGCGAGCCGGTCCGCGACCCGCTCGGTGGCGACGAAGCCCGGCGCCACCGAGGCGACCGCGATCCCGTGCGGCGCGAGCGAGACGGCCAGCGACTGCCCGAACGCGTGCAGCGCCGCCTTGGTGGCCCCGTACGCGGGATGGTCGGGCTCGCCCCGGAACGCGCCGCGCGACCCGACGTTGACGATGCGGCCCGCCCGCCCCTCGTCGATCATCCGCCGGGCGGCGCAGTAGCTGACGTTCACCGCACCGAAGAGGTTCACCGCCGCCGTGCGCTGCCAGGCCTCCTGCCATGCGGCGTACGAGGTGGTGGGCAGGGGGTGGGGCACCATCACCGCGGCGTTGTTGACCAGCACGTCCACCCCGCCCAGCGCGTCGGCCGCCTCGTCGACCAGGGCCTCGACGCGCACCGGGTCGGTGAGGTCGCCCTCGACGAGCACGTGCCCGTCCCCCTCCAGCGCCGCCAGTGTGTCCAGCGCATCCGCGCGCCGGGTGGAGCAGTGCACGGCCACCCGGTCCCCGCGCCGGGCGAACGCGGTGGCGATCGCCCGCCCGATGCCCCGGGACGCACCGGTCACCAGGACGCCCCGGTGCGGGGGTCCGACGTCGTCGGGTCGGCTCGTCGCGGCCATCGCGGTCTCCTTCCGCTCGCTGAACCGACTTTGACCGCACCAGCCGAGGAATGTCAACATTCGACATATGGACATCAACACGGCCGGCATGGGCCGCGCCCGCCGCCGCGGCCTGGCCGAGGAGGCTGCCGACCGGATCCGCGAGGCGATCCTCGCCGGGCACTTCCCGCCCGGCGCCCCGCTGCGCGAGGTCGAGCTCGCCCAGTCGCTGGACATCAGCCGGGGCTCGGTGCGCGAGGGCCTGGCCGTCCTCGCGCGCGAGGGGCTCACCCGCAGCGCCTGGCACCGCGGTACCAACGTCATCGAGGTCACCGCCCAGGAGGCGGAGGAGCTCTACGCGGTCCGTGCCGCCCTGGAACGCCTCGCCGCCCGCCTCGCCGCGGAGCGGGCTGGGGCGCAGGACACCGCCGAACTCGACGCGCGGGTCGACGAGATGGCGGCGGAGCTCGCCCGCGGCGCGGACGGCCCCCGGTTGCTCGCCCTCGACCTGGACTTCCACGACCGGATCCACCGCCTCGCCGGCAACCGCCGCCTGTACGACGGCTGGGCGGGCATCCGCTCGCAGGTCCACCTCTACCAGCTCACCCGCGTCCGCCTCGGCCACGAGGACTACCGCGCGGCCGTGGTCGAGGAGCACCGCGAGCTCGTACGGCTCCTGCGCGCCGGCGACGGGCAGGCGGCCCAGGAGGCCGCCGAGGAGCACGTGCTGTCGGCCTGCCGGGTGCTGTGCCGGCAGCTCGCCGGAACCGAGGCCGGAACCGAGGCCGGAACCGAGACCGGGCGGGAGGCCGGGACCGAGGCCGGGCGGGAGGCCGGGCGGGAGGTCTGAACACCGCCCGCCGGCCCGCCCGTGCAACGTCAGCGGCCGCCGCGCAGCCCCTTGCCGGCCACGGTGTTGCCGGTGACCGTGCCGTCCTCACCGGACAGCGTGACCGCGTGCCGCACCCCGTCGGGTCCGATCACCACGGCCAGCCAGCCGCTCTTGCCGCCCTCCTGGGGTATCGGCCGCAGCGCCTCGACCTTGCCGCCCTCCACGGCTGCGGCCGCCTTCTCCAGGGCCTGGGCCGCCGGCAGGGACGGAAGCGGCGCCGGGGCCTTCAGGCCGCCGCCGCCCGGCCGCTGCCCCGGAGCGGCCGGCGCCGGCCAGCCGCGCTTGCCGTCGACGATCGCCGGCTTGCCGCTCTTGTGCCGCTTGCCCGCGAACGGGCCGTCCCCCGGCTTCCCGCCGTGGCCGTGCTCCCGGCCCTCGGCCGCGAACCGGGCGGGGCCGCGCCCGCCGTGGTGGTGCTCGGCCACCGCCACCGCGGCGGCCCCGCCGCCGACCGCGACGACCAGCCCGAGCGCAACCCAGCGGGTACGGCCCTCGCGGACCAGCCGCACCACGCGGGCACGGCCCTGGCCCGCCGGAGCGGCGGCCTTCGTCTCCTCCGCGTCCGTCGCGGATTCCGAGGGCTGGGGACTGGACTGAGTCATGTGACTCCTCCTCGCGTTCTCCGGACACCGTGCCCGGCCCGCGCGATCCTGCCCGCCGGAAGCTGAAGCCCCGCTGAAGGCGGCTGAAGACCTCTTCAGCAACCCGGCCGCGCGACCTGAGACCCTGGTCCCCATGCGCGTACTGGTGGTCGAGGACGAGAAGCGGCTCGCCGCAGCCCTGCAGCGGGGGCTGCAGGCGGAGGGCTTCTCGGTGGACGTCGCCCACGACGGCCTGCAGGGCCTGTGGCTGGCCGCCGAGCACGACTACGACGCCATCGTCCTCGACATCATGCTGCCCGGCCTCAACGGCTACCGGGTCTGCGCCCGGCTGCGCGCGAGCGGCTGCGAATCGGGGATCCTGATGCTCACCGCCAAGGACGGGGAGTACGACGAGGCCGAGGCCCTCGACACCGGCGCCGACGACTTCCTGTCCAAACCGTTCTCGTACGTCGTCCTCGTCGCCCGGCTGCGCGCCCTGATCCGGCGCACCGGCCGGCGCAGCCCGCAGGTCATGGAGTTCGGCGACCTGGTGATCGACCCGGCCCGGCAGCTGTGCACCCGCGGCGCCGTCGTGGCCCGGCTCACCTCCCGCGAGTTCGCGGTGCTGGAGTACTTGGCCCGGCGCGCCGGAGAAGTCGTACCGAAACGGGAAATACTGGAGAACGTCTGGGACTCGGCGTACGACGGCGACCTGAACGTGGTCGAGGTCCACGTCAGCGCACTGCGCCGGAAGATCGACACGCCGTTCGGGCGCTCCGCGGTGGAGACCGTCCGCGGCGCGGGCTACCGGCTGGCGGCCGACGGTGGCTGAACCCCGCCCCCGCCCGGCCGCGGCCCTGCGCCGCCTCACGGCCCGGGCCCTGAGGGCACTCCGCCGACTGCGCCCCCGCTCCGTGCGCGCCCGGGCCACGCTCGGCGCCACGACCGTGGTGGCCCTCGCGCTCGGGGCGGCCGCCTTCGCCCTGGTCGGCGCGCTCGACGGCAACCTGGTGCGCGGTGCCCAGGCCGATGCCGAACAGCAGGCCCTCGCCACCGCCGCCCTGGCCGCTTCGGGCCGGCTCGAACCCGTACTGACCCCGGGGCGCGGCGCCGACTTCCTCCAGGTCGTCGACGCCAAGGGCCGCGTCCTGGCGGCCAGTCCCGACCTGCTCGGCCGGCCCGCCCTCACCCCCGTCCGCCCGGGCAAACCGGGCACCGTACGCGGCACCTGGAAGGCCGCACCCGCCCGCGGCGAGCACCGCCACCGCGTCGTGCAGGTCACCACCGTCACCGGACAGGGGCTGGTCACCGTCTACGCGGGCACCTCGCTGCGGCAGGCCGACACCGCGGACGAGACCATCACCGCCGCGCTGGCCGTCGTCGTACCGCTGCTCGTCCTCACGGTGGGCTTCGTCACCTGGCGGGTCACGGGCTGGGCGCTGCGCCCCGTCGAGGCGATCCGCGCCGAGGTCGCCGAGATCAGCGAACGCGACCTGCACCGGCGCGTGCCCGTCCCGCGCAGCCAGGACGAGATCGCCCGGCTCGCCGCCACGATGAACGCCACCCTGGACCGGCTGGAGGCCGCCGGGATCCGCCAGCGCCGGTTCATCGCCGACGCCTCGCACGAGCTGCGCAGCCCGATCACCGTGCTGCGCACCCAGCTGGAGGTCGCCCAGGCCCACCCCGATCCCGCCCTGTGGGGCGAACTGGTGGGCGGCGCCCTGGAGGACACCGTCCGGCTCCAGGACCTCGCCTCCGACCTGCTCCTGCTGGCCCGCCTCGACACCTCGGAGCCCGCGCCCGCCGAGGCGGTCGACCTCGCCGACGTGGCCCGGGAGGCCGCCCGGGCCCGGCGCGGCGACCGGATCCCCGTCGAGCTGGAGATAGCCGACGAGGCCACCGTACGCGGCAGCACCCTCTGGCTCTCCCGTCTCGTCACCAACCTCCTGGACAACGCCCAGCGCCACGCCGCGCAGCGCGTCCGGCTCTCGCTGCGTGCCGACGCCGCGCGGGGCACGGCCGTCCTGGAGGTCCGCGACGACGGCCCCGGCATCGCCCCCGAGGACCGCGAGCGCGTCTTCGAACGCTTCACCCGCCTCGACGACGCCCGCAGCCGCGACGAGGGCGGCACCGGCCTGGGCCTCGCCATAGCCCGCGACATCGCCACCCGCCTCGGCGGCACCCTCGACGTCGCGGACTCCCCGCAGGGCGCCCGCCTGGTGGCCCGGCTCCCGCTGGACGCCTGAGCCGGCACCGGCAGGCCGTTCCCCCCTCGTCACCTCGTCACCTCGTCACCTCGTCACCTCGTCACCCGGTCAACTCGTCACCCGGTCACCTCGGCATGCCTCGATTTGACGTACCCTCACCCATCGCTGCACCATTCCACTAACACATTAGTGGAATGGTGCAGGAGTAGGGCGGGCGATGATCGAGTTTCAGGTGGACCGGCACAGCGGGGTCGCCACGTACCTGCAGCTCGTCAACCAGGTCAAACAGGCGCTCAGGCTGGGCGTGCTGGAACCGGGGGACCGGCTGCCCACGGCCCGGGCCGTCGTCGAGGCGACCGCGATCAACCCCAACACCGTGCTGAAGGCCTACCGCGAGCTGGAGCGCGAGGGACTCGTCGAACCGCGCCCCGGCCGGGGCACGTTCGTCACCCGTTCCCTGTCGCGCCCCGAAGCCGCGGCCGACTCGCCCCTGCGCGCCGAGCTCCTCGCCTGGACGGCCAGAGCCCATGCGGCAGGACTGGGGCGCGCCGACATCCTGGCCCTCGTCGAGGCGGCACTCGCCGAGACGACGGCCCCCGCGCCCGCGCCCCGACCAGGCGCGGACGCACCGTCACGAGAGGACACCACGTGAACGACCCGACCGCCGTTCCGGCGCTCCGGGCAACGGCGACCGAACACGCCTACCGGGGGAAGAAGGCCCTGAGCGACTGCACGTTCGAGCTCCCGCCGGGCCGCATCGCCGCGCTCGTCGGCCCCAACGGAGCGGGCAAGAGCACCCTGTTCCACCTGATGACCGGTCTGCTGCGGCCCACCGGCGGCGAGATACGGGTCTTCGGCGCCGCCCCCGGCAGCCGTGAGGCCCGCGACCGTACGGCCTTCGTCGCCCAGGACCGGCCCCTCTACCCGACGTTCACCGTCGAGGACACCCTCGCCGTGGGCCGCAGGCTCGGCGGTCGCCGCTGGGACCAGGACAAGGCCGAACGCCTCGTCCGCGACGGCGGCATCCCGCTGACCGCCCGCGTCGGCACCCTCTCCGGGGGCAAGCGCACCCGCGTCGCCCTCGCCCTCGCCCTCGGCAAGCAGGCCGACCTCCTCCTGCTCGACGAGCCGCTCGCCGACCTGGACCCGCTGGCGCGCCACGAGGTGATGGGCCTGCTCATGGCCGAGGTCGCCGACCGCGGCATCACCGCCGTGATCTCCTCGCACGTGCTGCCCGAGCTGGAGCACGTCTGCGACCACGTCCTGCTCCTCCAGGACGGCCGCATCCGGCTCGCGGGCGACACCCAGGACCTCCGGGAGGCCTACACCCGCCTCACCGGCCGCGCCGACCCCGACACGTCCGACGGCCTGCCCCCCGGCGCCGACCGCTCCGCCGTCGTCCAGGCGACCACCACCGGCCGCCAGGTGACCGCCGTCATCCGCAACGCACCCGGCTCCGCCCTCCCCGCCGGCGCCGACGGGCGCTGGGTCACCGCCACCCCCTCGCTCGAGGAACTCCTCCTCGCCCACCTGCGCTCCACACCCCGTACGGACCCACCACCGTCGGCCGCGGCCCAGGCCCGGCCCACTGCGCAGACGGGAGCCGCGGCATGAACGGCACCCTCTGGCTCGCCTGGCGCCAGCAGCGCCTGCTGATCCTGGCCGGCCTCCTGCTCGTCGCGGGCTGCGCGGTCTGGGTCGTCCTGGAACGCGCGGACCTCATGGCGGCGGTCGGCGGCTACGACCTCTCCTCCTGCAAGGGCTGGAACGGCGCCTGCCGCTCCTCCACCGAGGTGGCCGTCTTCGAGCACACCCCGGGCATCCGGGTCCTGGGCACCGCCTCCGTGCTCCTGCCCGCCGTCATCGGCATGTTCGGGGGCGCCCCGCTGATCGGCCGCGAACTGGAACGGGGCACCGTCAAGGTCGCCCTCACCCAGGGCGTCGGCGCCCGCAGCTGGTTCGCCGCCCGCTTCGGCCTCGCCGCCCTCTGCGCCGCCGTCGTCTCCGCCGCCGTCGCCGCCCTCCTCGCCTGGTGGTGGGCGCCGATCTCCAACATGCAGAACGGCGTCTACTGGCACGACCCGTACATCCTCAACGGGTCCGGCCCCGCCGCCGTGGCCTGCTCCCTCTTCGCGCTGTCCGCCGGCACCGCGATCGGCCTGCTCGTCCGCCGCACCCTGCCGGCCATGGGCCTGACCGCCGTCGCGGTCCTGGGCACCACCGCCTTCCTGACCCTCTTCCGCCGCGACTTCGTCAGCCCCACCGACCGGGTAACCCCCGGCACGACGCCCAAGCAGCTCATCGGCAGCGCCTGGTCCGCCGGCTACCGCTACCTCACCCCCGACGGCGTCCAGCACCCGCTGGAGAACTGCACGTTCTCGGGTGAGGAACTGCGCGCCTGCATGGCCGAGCACGGCTACGTCGGCCGCGTCCACAAGGTCTACCCGAGCTCCGACTTCTGGACCTTCCAGGCGCTCGACACCGTGGTCTACCTCGGCCTCGCCGCAGCCCTGGTCGCCCTGACGGCCGTTCTGCTGCACCGCCGCCGTCACCTCGTCTGAGACCCGCCGCCCGACCGGCGCCCCACCCCCGTGGAGGCGCCGGCCGTCAGGCCCGTGCGGCGGGGTGCCTCAGCCGCGTTCCGGCAGGTCCGGCTCCGCCCGGACCGCGAAGCCGCGCCCGGCTGCCGGGGCCGCCGCGGCCCGAGTCCCGCAGAACGCCGCCTCCAGCGTGCCGCCCAGGGCGGTGTTGGCCTCACCCCGGTTGGAGGTGTTGGCCATCGCGGCCAGCGAGCGCCGGCCGTCCCGGGTGGCGAAGGCGTAGGTGTAGTAGCCCTGCACCGTGCCCGTGTGGCCGTACACCGACACCCCGCACGACAGGTCGTACCGGCGCAGGCCGAGTCCGTAGAACCGGGTGCCGGCGGCATCGGTCGGGCTCATGGCGAGCATCGCGTCCATCAGGCGCGCCGGCAGCAGCCGGCCGCCGAGCAGCGCGGACACGAAGGTGTTCAGGTCGGCGGGGTTGGAGATCATCGCTCCGGCGGCCTGCGCCCAGGACGCCGTCTGCTCGGTCGAGTCCACCAGCGGGGCCCCGGCCTCGTCGGGGTGGAGGTAGCCGCGCACGTGCCGGCCCCGCACGGCGGTGGCCGGGTGCACGTACGAGGTGTCGCGCAGCTTCAAGGGCCTGATGATGCGGTCCTCGTACTCCCGGCCCACCGGGTGCCCCGTGACCTTCTCGATGAGCATGCCGACCACCATGAAGTTGGTGTTCGAGTACCCGTACGCGGCGCCCGGCTCGGAGGTCCTCGGCTCGCGCAGCGCGAGGTCCACGAGCTCGCGCGGGGCGAACACCCTGGTGCGGACGGCCTCGAAGCCGGGAACGGTGCGCGCGAACATCGCCTCCGTGTAGTCCGCGAGCCCGCTGCGGTGGGTCAGCAGGTGGCGCACCGTGATCCGGTCGTCGCGCAGCAGCCCGGGCAGGTGGCGCACCACCGGGTCGTCCAGCCCCAGCCGGCCCTCGGCCACCAGCTGGAGCAGGACGACGGTGGAGAAGGTCTTGGTGACGCTGCCGATCCGGAAGCGGGCCTGCGGGTCCATGGGGGCGCCCGTGGACCGGTCCCGTACGCCCACCGTCCGGGCCAGCACCCGGCCCGGACCGGTGAAGCGGGCCATGGCGCCGGGCGCCCCGGCCGCGGTCGTGCTGCGCAACGCCCGGACGAGGGCCTCGGCATCGGGCGCCGGGGCCGGCACCGGGGCCGTGGCCGCGGCGGGTGGGGCGACGGCGTGGGCGGTGGCCGCCGGCGCCAGGGCGGCCGTCACGGCCAGCAGGACGGCGCCGATGGTCGGACGGCGGTGGGGGGACGGGCGCAACGGTGCTCCTCGACTGCGGTGAACTATGGGGAAAGGGGCAGAAGGTGGGGGAGGAGGGCGAAGTGGGGAGAAGGACAAGAGAGGGGAAGAGAGGGGGAGAAGGGGGATCGTACGGCCTGCCCGGCGGCCGCCCGGGCATCCGCGCCGGGTCAGAAGGTGCAGGTGGGTACGCCGTCCAGCCAGGCCGGCCCCTGGATGTAGATGTTCGTCACCCAGGCCCGGTAGTCGGGCAGGTACGACCAGGCGTCGTTGGTGTAGCCGTCCGAGGTCACGGTTTCCGCGTGCTTCTGGCACTGCACCCGGATCGTGGTCGGCCCCGGGAAGGCGTACACCCGCGCCGCCGCGGTCGACGGCAGGGCCTTGGTCCACACGCCCGTGCCCCACGTCCGGAAGAGGGACCCGGTCACGGGACCGGTGTTGACGCGCACCGCCCCGTAGTAGTCGCCGCCCAGCCGGACGTCACTGACCATCAGCTTCGTCCCGGACTGCCGGGCCTCCGCCATCCGGCCCGCCCCCAGGTAGAGGGCGATGTGGTGCAGGTCCTGGGAGGTGCCCCACACCAGCAGGTCGCCCGGCAGCAGCGGGGCGAGCCCCCGGTCGGCCGTGAAGCGTTCGGCCGCGCGGTGCGTGTAGTACTGGGCCGAGGCCGTCCCGTCGAGGAGGTCCGAGCCGGCGGCCTGCGCGTAGGCGTACCGGATCAGGCCCGAGCAGTCGAAGCCGAGCCGTTCGGGATCGTGCTCGCTGGCCGGGTCGGTAGGGTCCACCTGACCGTAGGTGGCGCCGGGTTGGGGGCCGTGGCCTCCGCCCCAGGTGTACCAGATGCCGGCCGCGACCTGCTCGCACGCGGCGGCGACGGCTCGTTCGGCCGCCGCGGAGGCGCCCGGCGCCAGGACCCGGCACGAGCCGTCGGCCGCCGCCGGGGCCGAGGCGGGCGCCGACGGCGCGCACAGCAGGAGGGCCAGGAGGGCGATGAGCGTGCCGAGGACACTGGATCGGCGCAGCATGGAGAACCCCGTTTCGTTCGCGCGGCGGTGACGCGCCGTCACCGCCCGTGCAACGAGAGCCTGGCGCGGCGGCGCCCGGCGCGTCGAGATCCCGAAGGCGCACCACTCGTACGGGCAACGGGAAACCCTGCGGGAAACCCCCGCAGATCAGGACCGCTCGCCACACTCCGCCGCCGGCGACGCAGGCACCGTCGGCGTGCGCAGCCGGCAGATCTGCGCGAGCCGGGCCCCCGGATCGGTGTTCCACAGCCGTACCGTGCCGTCGCCGGCGCTGCTGGCCACCGTCCGGCCGTCGGGGGAGAAGGCCACACCCCACACCGCGTTCCCGTGGCCCGCGAGCGCGGCCCACAGCCGCCGCCCGGGCACGTCCCACAGCCGTACCGTGCGGTCGTTGCCGCCGGCGGCCAGCATCCGCCCGTCGGGGGAGAAGGCCAGGGCGCGTACGGAGCCGGCGGGGCCGGCCAGCACCGCGAGGGCCCCGTGCCGCCGGGCGTCCCACAGCCGTACGGTGCCGTCGTTGCCGCTGCTGGCCAGCGTCCGCCCGTCCGGGCCGAAGGCGACGGCCCGGACCGCGCCCGCGTGGCCGGTGAGCGTGGCCAGCGGCCGGCGCCCCGCCACGTCCCACAGCCGTACGGTCAGATCGTCGCCCGCGCTGGCCAGGGTGGTCCCGTCGGGGCTGAACGCGACGTCGTTGGCGAAGTCCGTGTGGCCGGTGAGCGTGGCCAGCGGGGCGCGTGCGGCCACGTCCCACAGCCGTACCGTGCGGTCGGAGGCGGCCGAGGCCAGGGTCCGGCCGTCCGGGGAGAACGCCACCGCGAACACGATGCCGCCGTGGCCCGGCAGCGTGGCCAGCGCCCGGTGCGCGGCGACGTCCCACAGCCGGACCGTGCCGTCCGAGCCCGCCGAGGCCAGCACCCGCCCGTCCGGCCCGAACGCCACCGAGTAGACCGTGCCCGTATGGCCCTCCAGCGCCGCGGCCGGCCGCCGCCCGGCCACGTCCCACAGCCGCACCGTGCGGTCGCCGCCGGCCGTGGCCAGCAGCCCGCCGTCCGGGCTGTACGCGGCGTGCCGGACCTCGGTGAAGGGGCGGGCGGTCAGCGCCGCACCGCGCAGGTCCCACAGCACCACCGACTGGTCGAAGGCGGCGGTGGCGAGCGTCGTGCCCGTCGCGTCCACGGTGAGGGCGAGCACGTAGTCGGTGTGGCCGGACAGCGTCGACACCAGGCGGCCGCTCGGGACGTCCCACAGCCGGGTGGTGCCGTCGCCGCCGGCGCTGAGCACCATGGTGCCGTCCGGGGTCCAGGCGACGGCGTTGACGTCGTCGTTGTGCCCCGTCAGCGTGGCCGTCGTACGCCGCCCGGCCACGTCCCACAGCCGCACGGTCCGGTCGCCGCCGCCGCTGGCCAGGCTCCGCCCGTCCGGCGAGAACGCCACGCCCAGCACCTCGCCGGCATGGCCCCGCAGGACCGCGAGCTCCTCGGCCGTGGCCGGGTCCCACAGCCGGACGGTGCCGTCGGAGCCCGCCGAGGCGAGGGTGCGGCCGTCCGGCGCGTACGCCAGCGCGTCGATCCTGCCGGTGTGGCCGGCCAGGACCGTGGCCGGGGCGGGCCCGCCCTGCCCCGCTGTGCTGCCCGCGCCGCCCGTCGGATCGTGCAGCCGTACGGTGCCGTCGGCGGCCGCGACGGCGAGGGTGCGCCCGTCGGGCGAGAACGCCACGGCCCGGGCGTCGGCGGTGTCCGGCGCCGGCACGGCCGCGGGGCGCCCGGCGGTGTCCCACAGCTGTACGGGACCCTCGGTGGACGTCGTCGCCAGGGTGCGCCCGTCGGGGGCGAAGGCGACCGCGCGGACCCGGCCCGGGACCGACAGCGTCGCCGTCGTCCGGCGGTCGGAGACCCGGCGCAGCAGGACCTTCCCGTCGGAGCCGGCCGTCGCCAGCAGCCCGTTGCCGGGGCCGAAGGCCACCGCGTTGACCGGGCCGCTGTGACCGCCGAGGCGGGTGAGGAAGGGCTGTGCCTGTGTGCTCAGCAGGGCCCCGCGCGCCGCCGCCGTGGTCTGGGTGCGGTACGCCTCCTGCGCGAGCCGCATCGACTCCTCGGGCCGGCCGGCCGCCAGGGACGCCGACTGCGCGGCCAGCGCCTCCGAACGGGCGGCGCGCTCCTGGCCGAGCGCCCCCGCCCGCTGCCGGTACGCGACGGCGCCCGCGGTCACCGCGAGGGCCAGCAGGACCAGGAGCATGGCCAGCATCCGCTGCCGGATGCGGACCTGCCGTCGGGCCTGCGCCCGCCGGGCGTCCTCCGCGGCCCGCCCGGCCCGCAGGAACGAGGCCTCCAGCGGCGTGAGCGGGCTGCGGCCGCCGAGGCCGTCCGCCCAGGAGCGGGCGTTCTCCAGCCGGGTCCCGCGGTACAGGACCGACGGGTCGCGGCCCTCCCGCTCCCATTCCTCGGCGGCCTCGGCCAGGTGGCGGTGGACCAGCAGCCCGGCCCTGTCGGCGTCGATCCAGCCGCGCAGCCGGGGCCAGGCGTGCAGCAGGGCCTCGTGCGCGATCTCCACGGTGTCGCGGTCCGCGGTGATCAGCCGGGCCTGCACGAACGCGTCGAGGGCGTGTGCGGCGGGGGCCGCGTCGGAGAGCTGTTCCAGCAGGGCGGCCCGTTCCAGCCGGCGCCGGGTCGCCGCCGCGCCGTCGGCGACGTGGACCAGCGCCACCAGGATCCGGCGGAGCATCCGCTGCTCCGCCGGGTACAGCCGGGCGAACACGCTCTCGGCGCTCTGCGCGACGGCGCCCCGGATGCCGCCGGTGTGCTCGTAGCCCGCGACGGTCAGGGCTGCCCCCTCGCGGCGCTCCCAGGTCGCCTGCAGCGCGTGCGACACCAGCGGCAGCGCGCCGGCGGGTGCGGAGCCGGATCCGGGCGCGCCGTCGGGGCCGACCCCGGCATCGCGCAGCAGCAGCGGGACCAGGCCCGGTTCGAGGGTGAGCCCGGCGAGCTCGGCCGGGCGCGTGACGGCCTCCCGCAGCTCCGCCACGGACATCGGCGGCAGGACGAAGAGCCCGTCGGTGAAGGCGGGGACCAGCTCGGGCAGGTCCAGGCAGCTCCCGGAGAAGTCGGCCCGTACGCCGATCACGACGACGGCCGGATCGTGCCGGGGCGCCGGATCGTGCCGGGGCCCCGGAGCGTCCCCCGGCCGGGCCGCGGCCAGGGCGCAGAGCACCCGGACGAACGCGCACCGCTCGTCCTCGTCACCGCAGAGGGTGAAAACCTCCTCGAACTGGTCGACGAGCAGTACCGGCCGCACGCCGGGCCCCCGCGGATGCCCGGCGCCGGCGGGCGTACCGTCCGACAGGCGGTGTACGGCCTCCAGGAGCCGCTCCGGCCGCTCTCGTACCTCCTCGGCGGTGAGGCCGAGGTCGCCGCCCAGCGCCTTCGCGGTGCAGTCCAGCAGCTCCTGGAGCGGATGCGCCGTCGGGGTGAACCGTACGACCGGCCAGCCGTCCGCGCCGGCCATCGGGAAGCCGCCGCCGCGCCGCAGCGCCGGTACCAGGCCCGCGCTCAGCAGCGAGGACTTGCCGGCGCCGGACCTGCCGACCAGGACCAGCGGGCCGCTGCCGATCCGTTCGAAGACCCGCTCCACGAGCGCGGCCGTGGCCCGCTCCCGCCCGAAGAACCGGCCCGCGTCCTGCGGGGTGAAGGCCGCCAGCCCCCGGTAGGGGCACTCGCCCTCCGCCTGCGGACCGCCGTCCGGCGCCTGCGCCGCGGTCCGGCCCGCCCCGGCGCGGGCGGCCTGCGCCTCCGCCTCCCGGGCCAGCCGCACCAGCGCACCCTCCGCCTCCAGCACCCGGTCGCAGCGCAGCGCCACGTCGAGGGTGACGCGCTTGGCGCCGGTCTCGATCTTGCTGAGGTAGCCCTTGCTGTAATGCGTCTGCCGGGCCAGGGCCGCCAGCGACAGGCCGCGCTGCACCCGCAGCCGCCGTAACCGGGCCGGGAACGAAGGAACTTCGGCCGACGTCGGCTCCGACGGTGGGTCCCCTACGGCATCCCCCACGGCATCCCCCATGGCAGTGCGCGACCGGGTCGTGAGATGGCGGGCCCAGGCTACCGCGGGGGTCGGACGGCGGAACGCGCGCTGCGCACGGCATGGCGGAAAACAGCGCAGGACGGCAGCCTTCCGGACCCCGCCGGGCGGCGGATCCGGAAGGCTGTCCGAACGGGTGGGCGGCTACGGCCGGTTGAGGGTGATCGAGTTGATCGGGCCGAGGTCGGCGTAGACACCGGTCTGCTGGGCTATGGGGGCGCCGCAGCCCGTGCCGTTGGAGCCGGTGCACAGGCTCGCGGTGGCGCCGCCGTACTGGTTGTTGAGGACCCAGTGGTTGCCGTACTGGTCGAAGAGCTTGTGCGCCCCGTAGCTGTAGAAGATCTGGCTCGGAGCCACGGCCGGGTCCTGGTTCTGCGGGTAGATGCACACCGCTCCGTAGGGGCAGCCCGCCCAGTCGTCGGTCGGCCTGGCGTCGGCGGTCCCGGCCAGGGCCACGAGGGCCGCGGCGGCGGTGGCGAGTGCGGCGGCGCCGCGGATCGTCTTGCGCATGGTGTGTCCCCCTGAAGGCTGTGTTCCCGCGGTCGCGGTCACGGTGGTGTGCGCGGGCCGGTGGTGTGCACCGGCAGGTGGTGTGCACCGGCCGGTGCCGTGCCGGCGGTTTCGGGCCCGGCGGCGTCCGGCGGCTTCTTCCGCGGCTTCAGCCTGTCTCCGCCCCCGGCAGCAGGTCGACGGGTTGCCCGTCGCCCGTCGCCGGATCGTCCGGGAAACCGCCCCCGACCTGCCGGAACGCCCCGGGCGGGCAACGGGGCGGGCTGCCGTGCGCCGCCGGAATGTCCGGTCTGGCGGATGCCGGGCAGAATTGAGGGAGTGACCCGCGCCGCGCCTGCCGCGCGGGTACCGGACAGCCACGACAGCCACCCGCAGGGCAGGCGCGCAGAAGGGGGCCGGCGATGCCACCGGACCGGCTGGGGGGCGCGCAGGACCCCGGCCCGATCCGGTCGGAACCGGGCTCCCTGCTGGAACACGTGGTGGTGGCCGTCTTCGGCATCGACGACGAGGACCGCATCCGCTACTGGGGCCCGGGCGCGCAGAACCTCTTCGGGTACCCGGCCGACGCGGCGCTGGACCGGCCCGCGGGCCTGCTCTTCCCCGAGCCTGCGCCGGGCGCCCCGGGCGGCGCCGACCGGCTGGCCGAGCGGGCCCGCACCCTCGGGTACTGGCGCGTGCGCATGCCCGCCCGGCACCGCGACGGCAACGTGTTCGACTGCGGCTTCCGGGTCTTCCCGCTGGCCGACCCCGCGGGGCGCTCCGTGGTCCTGGGCCTGGCCAGCCGGGGGGAGGAGCTGGACCGGGTGAAGACCAACCTCGCCTTCCTCGACGCCCTCTTCGAGACCTGCCCGATCGGCCTGGTCATGCTCGACGAGGAACTGCGCTACGTCCACCTCAACCAGGCCCTGGCCGACATGGACGGGGTCCCCGTCGCCGACCATCTCGGCCGCCCCGTGACCGACGTGATGCTCACCTCGGACGGCGGCGAGTTCCAGCGGATGCTGCGCTCCGTCGCCCGGGAGGACCGGCCCGTCATCGCCGCGCTCGTCGGCCTGCGCACACCGGGCCACCCCGACCGCGACCAGGTCCGCTCGGTCAGCTTCTTCCCGCTGAGCGGCGCGGGCGACACCCGGCGCGGCCTGGGCGGGCTGGTCGTCGACGTCACCGACCGCGAGCGGGCCATCCTCGAGGCGAGCGCCGCCCGCCAGCGCCTCGCCCTGCTGGACCGGGCCGCGGCGCGCATCGGCACCACCCTCGACCTGGAGGTCACCGCGCGCGAGCTCGTCGAGGCGGCCGTACCGGACTTCTGCGACGCCTGCGTCGTCGAACTCGTCGAATGGATGGACGAGACCGCGGACTTCGATCCGCTGCTGCCGCTGTCGACCCGCCGGATCGCCTCGCGCACCACCCTCGCCCAGCCCGCCGTCGAGCTGGTGAGCGGCCTGGAGAAGGTGACGTACCCGCCCGGCTCCAGCATCCACCAGATGCTCAGCACCGGCCGCCCCCTGTCCGTGCCCGTCAACGAGGAGTTCGTGACCCGCACCGTCGCCCACGCCCAGCGCGCGAAGCTGCTCCTGTCCAGCGGGCTGGCCTGCATCCTCATCGCCCCGCTCATCGCCCGCGGCACCGTGCAGGGCATCGCCATGTTCGGCCGCTCGGCGGCCCGCCCCGCCTTCGCCGAGGAAGACCTCAGCCTCGCGGGCGAACTCGCCTCCCGCGCCGCCCTGTGCCTGGACAACGCCCGCCTGTACGGCCGGGTCCAGGACATCGCGCTCACCCTCCAGCGCGCCCTGCTGCCCAGCGCCCCGGCCGCCGGCCCGTACGTCGACATCGCCCACCGCTACCTGCCCGGCAGCCGCGTCACCCAGGTCGGCGGCGACTGGTACGACGCGATCGCCCTGCCCGACGGCCGGGTGGCCCTCGTCGTCGGCGACGTGATGGGCCACGGGGTCCCCGCCGCCGCGGCCATGGGACGGCTGCGGATCACCGCCAAGGCGCTGGCCCGCCACGTCCGGGACCCCGCGGCGCTCCTCGCGGAGCTCGACGACTGCGCCCAGGAGACCGGGATCGACTGGGCGACCTGCCAGATCCTGCTCTACGACCCGTACACCGGCCGCGCCCTCATGGCGAACGCGGGTCACCCCCCGCCCCTGGTCCGGCGCCCGGACGGCACGGTGGATGCCCTCGCCCAGGGGCCCGGGGTGCCGCTGGGGGTCGGCGGCGTGGCGTACCGGACGACCGGGGCCGAGCTCCCCGAGGGCGCCACCGTGGCCCTGTACACCGACGGCCTCGTCGAGGCGCGGGGCCAGGACATCGACACCGGCATCGACGCGCTGCGCAGCCGGCTGGCCGGGCCGGTCGGCTCGCTGGAGGAGGCGGCCGACCGCATCCTCGCCGAGCTGCTGCCCGAGACGGCCACCGACGACACCGTCCTCGTCCTCGCCCGGGTCCGCCGCGCGCCGGCACCCGGGCCCACCGGAGCATGACGGTTACTCAACCCCCGCCTCACCACCGGTTGTTCGGACGGACCGGCGGCGGCTGGACCGGTCTCCCGGGCCACGGCTCACGGCCCCGGCGGACGCTCCCGGCCCTCGGCCAACAGGGCCACGGCCCGCTCGATCCGCGTCCGCCGGGCCTCGGGCGTCAGGGCCTGGAGGACGGGCAGGATCACCAGGTAGCGGCCGGTCCGGTCGAGCGCCTCGAAGGCCTGCTTCGCCTCCGGCCCGGCATCGAGGGCTGCCGCCACGTCCGGCGGCACGGTCGCGGACTTCCGGGAGGCGTACGCCCCGGCCAACCGCCTGTCCTCCTGCGCCTTGCGCACCTCGGCGAGTCCCGGCTCGCGCATCCGGCCGAGCGCGGTCAGTGCCGAGACCCGCTCCACGTTCACCTGCGACCACAGGCTCCGGGGGCGGCGCCCACGGCGTCCGCGAACGCGATCACTTCCACTCCGTCCAGCGCATCCAACTCGTCCATGCCGCCAGGCCATCGGCCGGGTCCGACAGCGCCGCCGCTCAGGAGGCGGGGCAGAGGTTGACCTTCACGGCCGCCAGGATGAGCACGTTCTTCATCGGGCCGAAGCCGTTGGGATGGGTGGGCCCGGTGAAGCGCCCGGCCGCCGATTCGAGGCGTCTGCCGGCGTCCTGCTCGCCCGCCATGAACCGGCACTGCTCCAGGCCCCGGCCCACGGCCTGTTCCTCGTCGCCGCCGACGATCTCCGGGTCGATCTTGTCGAGCGACGCGAGGTACGTGGCGCGCTGCTCGGGCCCGGGGGCGGGGGTTAAACCGGCAGGGGAGGCCGGCGCCGCACCGGGGGAGTCCGAGGAGGCAACCGGAGCCGAGGCCGATGCGAACGCGGCCGCGGGAGGCTCCGTGGCGGGCGGGGCCGACGGTTCCGCGGAGGCGGCGGGGGCGGTGGGGGCCACGGGCGCCGCGGCGGCCGCGGCGGCGCCCTCGGCCCGGGAGTCGGACGCGCCTGGGGCGCTGCCGCAGCCGACGAGGGTGAAGAGCGAGACGGCGGCCACCGCGGCCGCGACGGGTCGTGAGTTCATGCCCGCATGGTGGCAGCCGGGGGTGCCGTCGGCCGCGGAATCACCCTTTCCTCCAAGGGAGTTGACCCGTAACGACCGGGCCCGTCCACACGCCCGTCAGCGGGCCGCTGCCGCGCGGTCGTACACCAGCTCCGCGAAGCGCCGTAGCGCGTCCCCGCCGTGGCCCATGAACAGGTTCGGCTCGACGAGTTCGAGCTCCATCACCACCGGCTCCCCGTCGTCGCCGGTCGCCACGTCGACCCGCGCGTACAGCAGCGGCCGGCCCCCGTCCGGTACGGCGGCCAGCGCCGCCCCGGCCAGGGCCAGTTCGGTGGCCGTCGGCCGGTGCGGTACCAGATCCGGGTGCGGGGCCCGGTCGTTGTCGATGACCCCGACCTCGGTGAGCACCGGCCCCTTGCGGACGGCATGGCTGAAGACGCCGCCGAGGAAGACCAGCGCCCGCTCGCCCTCGTCGATCCGTGCCAGGTACGGCTGCACCATCGCGGTGGCCCCGGCGGCATGCAGTGCGGCGACGTGTCCGGCCGCCGGCCCGTGGTGTTCCTCGGCGTAGCGGGCGGTGTCGTACGCGCCGGCCGAGACGGCCGGCTTGACCACGAACTGGCCGCGCTCCGGCAGCACCACCTCCTCGCCGGGGGCGATGAAGCGGGTCGCGACGACGGGCACGCGCCGCCCGGCGAGGTGCCGCAGGTAGCTCTTGTCGGTGTTCCAGCGCAGGACCGCGGCCGGATTGTCGAGCCGCGTCACGGCCCCGACCGCATCCGCCCAGGCCAGGTACGCCGCCCGCTGCCGGGCGTACCCCCAGGTCGAGCGGACGACCACCGCGTCGTACCGCGACCAGTCGAAGCCCCCGTCGTCCCAGGGCGCGGCCACCGCGTCCAGGCCGCGCGCCCGCAGCGCCTCCAGCATCCCCGGCAGGTCCGTGTCCCAGGCCAGGCCCTCGGCCGAGGTGGCCAGGGCCACCCGGGCGGTGTCGGTCATCCCCGCGCCTCCTGTCGCAGCCGGCGGCGACCCGATCGTCCCCGCCCGGCCGGTTGCGCACGCCCCGGCCCCGCCCAGCGTAGAACGCGGCCCCACAGGCGCGTGACGCGCGGACCGCTGTGCCACTGGGGTGAACCGCGACCTCCGTCTGCGCCTGGCGCCCCGGCGACGGACCCCGTCGCCTGCGGAATGGATCCTCCGTTCCGCCACCCGCGACCCACCGGCAACACCCCGCCACAGCCGCCCCTGCCGCCGCATCCGCGGCCGCCGTCGTCCGGGAACTGGTGAACAGGGACCGCCCCGCCTCCCCGGTCCAGGCCGCGCGCCAGGTCTGCGGATTCTTCACCCAGCACTCCGACCCGTACCGCAGCGACCCGTACGAGTTCGTGCCCAAGACCGGAACTGCACGGGCGGCCCGACCGAACGGGCCAGCAGCAGAAATTCTCCGGCCGAGCACAATCCGCCGGTCTGCTCGAATCACTGACACAGGGAGACGGGCCGCGAGAGCCTCTAGAGGAGGGGCAGGACAGGGCACGACGGGCAGGGCCGGAAGCGACGACCGGCTCGTCGGAGAGGGGGACGACCATGAGGACACGCCGCAAGGAGTCCGGCGCGCCCGAGCCGCCGGAGGCTTCCTGGAACGAGATCGTTCCGGGGCTCTGGATGGGCGGTCACTACTGGGTGGACGGCCTGGGGCGGACCCGCCAGGCGGTCGTGGGCAGGGAGTTCGACCTGGTCGTCAGCCTGTTCACCCGGCCGGGACACGGGCCTGGGCCGGACGTCGAGCACCGGCTCGCCGAGATCCCCGACGGCCCGCTCACCGCGGCGCAGCTCCGGGTGGTCCAGCAGCTGGCCGACGAGGTCGGCCGGGCTGTGCGCGCCGAGCGGACCACGCTGGTCCGCTGCCATTCCGGCTACAACCGGTCCGGCCTGGTCGTGGCGCAGGCGCTGATCGGGTACGGGCAGGAGGCCGCGGCGGCCATCGGCACCGTACGGCGGCGGCGGTCCCCCCTGGGCGCTGAACAACCGGGTGTTCGAGGAGTACCTCGCCACGGGCCTCGACGTCGCGGGCCTCCTGGTCGGTCTGGAGGCGCCGCCTGCCTGACCGGTTACGGAGCCCGGTCGTCCTGCGCCGCCGCCGCGGCCTTGGCGGCCAGGCGGCGGCGGAGGATGGCGCGGGCGTACAGGAGGTGGGCCACGGCTTCCGCGGCGAGGAGGAGGACCACCAGCCACGGGGTGAGGCGCCCCGCCGCCCACAGGACGAGCAGGGGGATCCCGATGCCGGGAACCGCCCACACCGCGACCGAGCCCAGCGGGCGGCCGTAGCGCAGGGCGATGCCAGCGTGGGCCGCGTGGTACAGGGCCAGACCGCCGGCCAGGGCCCAGACGGCACCGGACGGCAGGTGCGGGTGCGCGGCGTCCTCGACGGCGGTGGCCAGGCCCGCGGCCATCGACAGCACGCCCGCGGTCACGAAGAAGTGCAGGAAGCCGCCCATGTCGCGGGCCAGGAGATAGGCGCGGCGGTCATCGGCGGCGGCGAGGACGATCTCCGCCGAGGTCGAGCCGAAGTCGAAGTACGACCACCACAGCGCGGCGAGCAGCACGAATCCGAGGCCGCCGACGAGTCCGGCCTGCAGCGTCCAGGCGTGGTCCGCGGAGGTGACCAGCGCGATGACGGACTCGCCCAGCACGATGATGACGACCAGCCCGACGCGTTCGACGAGGTGCCCGGTGTCCACGCGGCCGGGCATCCCGGCGCCCCGCGCGGTGAGCAGCAGCGCCATCTCGGCGGCGATGAGCCCGCCCCAGACGGCGTACTGCCAGGGCGTGGGCACGGCGGCGGAGGCGGCCCACAGCACGCCGGAGCCCAGGCAGTACGACAGCGGGCGCCAGCGCGGTACCCGCCGCGGCGGCGGGTAACGGGTGGCGGGCCACCACAGCCCGAGGAGGACCAGCCGGGTCCCGGCGTAGCCGAGGGCGTACACGGATCCGCGGCCCGCGTCGGCCTCGGGCACGGCGGCGGCCATGACGGCGATGCAGAACATGGCGGACAGCATCAGGAGCCGGCGGCGCGGGCTGTCGTCGACGAAGAGGTTCGCCGACACGGTGAGGTTGACCCACAGCCACCAGGGCGGGAAGTACAGGCCCAGGAAGACGGCGAAGTCGCGCAGGCCCGGGTCGCCGTGCAGCTGGTGGGAGACCTGGGCGGCGATGGCGACGAAGACCAGGTCGAAGAAGAGCTCGAGCCAGTCGGCGTGCCGGCCTTCGCGCGCCGCCTGCCCGTCGGCAGCCGCCGCCCCGGCGTGCCCGCCGCTCACGGGGTGCCCCCGCTCACGAGGTGCCGCCGCTCACGGGGTGCCTTTCGCCGTCGGCGTGCCCGGCGAAGGGCACCCCGGGCGTTCCGGCCGCCGTCGGCGTGCCGCCGCCCACGGCGTGTCCTTCGCACGCGGCGTGTCCTTCGCCCGCGGCGTCCCCGCCGCGTGCCCCCGCGCCCCACGGTGGTGTCCCCATGCCTGCGCCCTTGCCTCCCGCCTCCTGCCGTCCGCTCCTCGTATGACACCACGCGCAGCCGGGGCCCCGCGTGGCGAAGCGCGCTACCCGACGGTGGCGAGGGCCGCCGTCACCGCGGCCTCGGCGTGGATGCGGGCCGTCGGGAAGACCGGGACGGGGCTGTCGTCGGGCCCGATGAGCAGTTCGATCTCGGTGCAGCCGAGGACGACCCCCTCGGCGCCGTCGGCCGCGAGCGCCTCGATGACGGCGCGGTAGGCGGCGCGCGACTCCTCGCGGACGACGCCCCGGCACAGCTCCTCGTAGATCACCCGGTGCACCAGGGCGCGCCCGCCGGCGTCGGGCACCCGGACGTCGAGTCCGGCCGCCGCCAGCCGCCCGCGGTAGAAGTCCTGCTCCATGGTGAACGCGGTGCCGAGCAGGCCCACCCGGCCGATGCCCGCCGCCCTCACGGCGTCCGCGGTGGCGTCGGCGAGGTGCAGCAGCGGCACGCTGATGCCCGCCTGGACCCGGTCGGCGACCTTGTGCATCGTGTTGGTGCACAGGAGGACGAGGTCGGCTCCGGCCGCCTCCAGGGCTCCGGCGGCCGCCGCCAGCAGCTCGCCGGCCTCGCTCCAGCGGCCCTCGGACTGGAGGCGTTCGACCTCCGCGAAGTCCACCGAGTACACGACGCAGCGCGCGGAGTGCAGGCCGCCGAGCCGGTCGCGGGTGAACTCGTTCAGCAGGCGGTAGTACTCGGCGGTCGACTCCCAGCTCATTCCGCCCAGCAGTCCGATCGTCTTCACGTCGGCCGTCCCTCCTCCTCGACCACTTCGATAAGGGAAGGAGGGTAACAAAGCCTCGATCCATAAGGATCACTTTGGTTTGCTAGGGCCTCCCGGGCGGGCTTGCGTATGGCGGCTGCGGACCCACAGCGGGAGCGCGAACCAGCACAGCACGTACCAGGCCAGCACCCCGATCACGAGCCACGGGACGATGGAGTGGTCCGCGGCGACGCGCAGGATGAGGAACAGGGCCGCGACCAGGGTCGCCAGCAGCAGCACGATGCCCGCGAAGGTGAGCCGCGAGGCCCAGCGCACCGCCTCGGGCTTGATCCGGCGGCCCGCGACGATGCGGTGGAAGGCGACGGGGCCGATCAGGGCCCCGGTCGCCAGTGACCCCAGGACGACGGTGACCACGTAGATCGTCCGGTCCGCCGCCGCGAGGTCCTTGAACTGCGCGGTGAACGCGACGGTCAGCAGGAAGCCGAAGAGGATCTGTACGCCCGTCTGGGCCACGCGGATCTCCTGGACCAGTTCCTGCCACTGGCGGTCGGCCCGCTCGTTGGGTGACTCGTGCCTGCCGTTCGTGCGGTACGGGTCCGACTCGTGGCTCGGGTCCCGCTCCGGGCTCGGGTCCTGATCCGGGCTCGGATCGGGGCTCGGATCGGGGCTCGGATCGGGGCTCGGATCCGGGCTCGGGTCCTGCGCCGAGCCCGGATCCTGCTCCGGGGGAGGGTTCGGGCCGGGTGTCATTGCTCCCCAGTGCCCCGGCGGCCCATGACGTCGCGGAAGGCCGTCATGCAGGGCATGCAGTGGTGGTCGGTCTCGACGTTGTCGGCCGGCAGGAGGGGGCGGCCGCACAGGGTGGTCGAGCGGTCGTGGGTGACGACGTGCCAGACCGGCCCCTGCCCGGTGACCGCCTCACCGAGGTGCATTTCGTACATGTGAGCTCCCCGTATGGTCGACGGCTTGTCCCTCCACCACAGCAGGGCCGGGTGCGGAAGGCCTGACAAGTGGGCCGTACGGGTGACGCCTGCCCCGAGAGCACGGCGGCATGCGGGGATACAAAAAAGCCCCGGAACGAATTGACGTCCGGGGTGATCCACCGCGTATATTTGATGTTTCGCACGCCGCTTTACGGCATGCTTCAAAAAAGCCTTACGGTGACACTGTATCGGGTCGGGAGTGAAATTGTCAACCGAGGAATTCCGTCATGAGCAGCAATTCATCGACGGGCTCTACGCGCGCCTCGACGACCTGCGCGACCAGGCCGAACGCACCATGCGCGAGGCGCTGTCCGCCGCCGGCACCGGCCTCCAGGCCCGCCTGGAGCGCGACGTGCTCGTCGCCGAGCAGTCGGGCCTGCTGTCCGCGCTGAACACCGGCGAGAACGGCCTGTGTTTCGGCCGCCTCGAGTTCTCCGACGGCCGCGACCACCACATCGGCAGGATCGGCATCCGGCGCGATGACGCCGAGCGCACGCCCCTCGTCCTCGATTGGCGGGCCGACGTGGCGCGCCCGTTCTACCTCGCCACCGGCCACCACCCCATGGGCCTGCGCCGGCGCCGCCACATCACCACCAAGGGCCGCGAGGTCACGGCCCTGCACGACGAGATCCTCGACCTCACCGACCCCGAGCGCACCGGGCTCGAAGGCGCCGACGCGGACGCCGTGCTGCTCGCCGCGCTCGACGCCGCCCGCACCGGCCGGATGCACGACATCGTCCAGACCATCCAGGCCGAGCAGGACCGGATCATCCGCTCCCCGCACCGCGGCGTCCTCGTCGTGGAAGGCGGCCCCGGCACCGGCAAGACGGCCGTCGCCCTGCACCGGGCCGCCTACCTCCTCTACGCCCACCGGGAACTCCTCGCCAAGCGCGGCGTGCTGATCGTGGGTCCGAACCCGGCGTTCCTCGGCTACATCGGCGAGGTGCTCCCCTCCCTCGGCGAGACCGGCGTACTGCTCGCCACCATGGGCGAGCTGTTCCCCGGCATCCGCGCGACCGGCACCGACCGGCCCGGCGCCGCGGCCGTGAAGGGCCGCGCAGGGATGGCCGAGGTCCTCGCCCGGGTCGTACGCGACCGGCAGACCCTCCCGGAGACCGTGCCCGCCGACACCGGCGAGGACAGCTCCGTGGTCCCCGAACCGGCCCTGGAGATCGACCACGACGAGTACGGGACCCTGCTGCTGGACCGCACCATGGCGCACGCGGCCCGGGACCGGGCGCGCGCCACCGGGCTGCCCCACAACCTGGCCCGCCCCACCTTCGCGTTCGCCGTCATCGACGCCCTCACCGAGCAGCTCGCCGACCGGCTCGGCGCCGACCCGTACGGCGGCCCCAACCTGCTGGGGCCCGACGACATCGCCCAGCTCGGCAAGGAGATCGCGACCAGCGCCGAGGTGCACTCCGCGATCGACTTCCTGTGGCCGCCGCTCACCCCGCAGGGCCTGGTCGCGGACTTCCTCGCCGATCCCACCCACCTCCCGGAGGCGGACGCGGAGTTGATCCGCCGCACCGGCGGCGACTGGACGCCCGCCGACATCCCGCTGCTCGACGAGGCCGCCGAACTGCTCGGCGTCGACGACAGCGCGCAGCGCATCGCCGAGGAGCGCGCCCGCCAGGAGCGCATCGCGTACGCGCAGGGCGTGCTGGACCTGTCGGCCGGCTCGGAGTCGTACGAGTTCGAGGACATGGAGAACGAGTTCCTCGCCGCGCACGACATCATCGACGCCGAGCGGATGGCGGAGCGGCACGAGGAGGCCGACCACCGCAGCACCGCGGAGCGGGCCGCCGCCGACCGCACCTGGGCCTTCGGGCACGTCATCGTCGACGAGGCGCAGGAGCTGTCCGCCATGGCGTGGCGGCTGCTGATGCGGCGCTGCCCGACCCGGTCGATGACCCTGGTGGGCGACCCGGCCCAGACGGGCGAGGAGGCGGGCTGCGGATCCTGGAAGGAGATCCTGGACCCGTACGTCGGGGACCGCTGGGAGCTCGTCCGACTCGGCGTCAACTACCGTACGCCCGCCGAGATCATGGACGTCGCGGCCGCCGTGCTGCGGGCCCGCCACCCCAGGTTCGAGCCGCCGAGCTCGGTGCGCTCCACCGGGCGGCGGCCCTGGGTGCGGGCCGCGGACGACGTCGCCGCCGCGGTCGCCGAGGCCGTCGGAGGGATGGCCGGCGGGGCCGCGCCCGCCGAGGGCCGGCTCGCGGTGATCGCCCCGCGGAACCTGCACGGGGCGCTGGCCGGCGTACTGCCCGACGTACGGGCGGGCGCGGAGCCCGACCTGACCCGGGCGGTGGTCCTGCTGGACCCGCGGCAGGCCAAGGGCCTGGAGTTCGACTCGGTGGTCGTCGTCGAGCCGGCCGACCTCCTGCCGAGCGACCTGTACGTGGCCCTGACCCGGGCCACCCAGTCCCTCGGGGTGGTGCACTCGGGCCGCCTGCCCGAGGGCCTGGAAGCCGACGGGGACGGGAGGACGGAGACCCGGTAGGCCAGGCGGGGCCCGGTAGGCCAGGCGGGGCCCGGCTGGCCAGGCGGGGCGCGGTAGGCCAGGCGGCGCCGGCAGGTCCGGGGCAGCCGGCCGTCAGACGAGGGCCGGCTCGTCGACCAACGTCTGGAGCTGCTCCAGGCGTTGGCGGGTCTCCTCGTCCAGCGGCACGTACGTCACCAGGCGCGGCCCCGCCGCCGGGCCGAGCCACATGTTGGTGTGCTCCAGGTGCAGCAGCCCGACGTGCGCATTGCGGATGTACTTCGCCCGCGAGCCCTGGCCGACCACCTCGTGCCGCGCCCACAGCTCCCGGAACTCGGCCGACTCCGCCTCCAGCCTGGCCACCAGGTGCTTCCAGGCGGGGTCGGCGAGGTACTCGGCCATCGAGGCCCGGAACTTGGCCACCATGGTCCGCATCAGCTCCTCGGGGTCGGCCACGGCCGCCCGCCAGCCCGCGTTGGTGAACGACAGCCACAGGCAGTTGCGGTCCTCCGGCGCCAGGGCGTCCAGGTCGCACAGCAGCCGGCCGTACGTGGCGTTGTACGCGAGGATGTCGTACCGGCTGTTCTGCACGCACGCCGGGAACGGCGCCAGCTGGTCCAGCATCGCCTGCACGGCCGGGGTCACGCTCGAACACGGCGTGTGGGCCGCGGGGTCCGTGCCGCCGGCCAGCGCGAACAGGTGCGCCCGCTCGCTGGAGTCCATCTGCAGGGCGCGTGCCAGGGCGTCCAGGACCTGCGCGGAGACCTGGATCTCGCGGGCCTGCTCCAGCCAGGTGTACCAGGTCACGCCGACCGCGGAGAGCTGTGCGACCTCCTCGCGGCGCAGCCCCGGGGTGCGCCGGCGCCGGCCGCGCGGCAGCCCGACCTGCTCGGGGGTGATCCGCTCGCGGCGGCTGCGCAGGAAGTCGGCCAGCTCGTGCCGGCGTACGTCGCTCTCGGGTGCCACAGTGGTCATGACACCAGCCTGCCGCACCGCTCATCCGGTTGCCAGGTACTGCCGGTACCAGGATAAAGACACTCTGGTACCAGGCTGAGCGGGCGGTGATCGTTTCCCGTGTGACTGAGACAACGATCCGCAGGCCCCACCCCGCCCCCGCCCACCCGGGCTCCACCCGTGCCGCCCCCTCTGCCGCTTCCTCCGCTGGTGCTTTGATCGGCCCGCTCGGGCTGTTCACCGTGCTGCTCGGCGCGGCCCTGCCGCTGATCGACTTCTTCATCGTCAACGTCGCCCTCCCCGCCATCGACCACGACCTCGCCGCCGGCCCCGCCGTGCTGGAGCTGATCGTCGGCGGCTACGGCGTCACCTACGCCGTGCTCCTCGTCCTCGGCGGCCGCCTCGGCGACACCGCCGGCCGCCGTCGGCTCTTCCTGGCCGGCATGGCCGCCTTCGGCCTCACCTCGCTGGCCTGCGGCCTCGCCCCGACCGCGTGGACCCTCGTTGCGGCCCGGGTGGCCCAGGGCGGTGCGGCCGCGCTGATGCTGCCCCAGGTGCTCGCCACCATCCAGGCCACCACCCAAGGGGCCCGCCGCGCCCGGGCGATGAGCCTGTACGGGGCCACCGGCGGGCTGTCCATGGTCGCCGGGCAGGTGCTGGGCGGCGTCCTGGTGGCCGCCGACGTGGCCGGCCTCGGCTGGCGCTCGGTGTTCCTGGTCAACGTGCCGGTGGCCGTACTGGGCCTGGTGCTCGCCGTCCGCTGCGTCCCGGAGACCCGCTCGGACCGGCCCGCCTCCGTCGACGTCCCCGGCACGCTGCTCCTGGCGCTGTCGCTCGTCTCGCTGCTGCTGCCGCTGACCGAGGGGCGGGCCACGGGCTGGCCGCTGTGGACGTGGCTGCTGCTCGGCGTCTTCCCGTGCGCCGCCGCCGGGTTCTTCGTGGTGGAGCGACGCGCCGACCGCCTCGGCCGCACCCCGCTCGTGCCGCCGAGCCTGCTGCGGCTGCCCTCGCTGCGGCGGGGCCTGGTGATGACGGTGCCGTTCTCCATCGGCTTCAGCGGGTTCATGTTCGTCGTCGCCGTGGTCCTCCAGCAGGGCCTGCGCATGGGCCCGGTCGCGGCCGGGCTGGCCCTGGCGCCGATGGCCGTGGCCTTCTTCGGGGCCTCGCTCGCCGGGCCGCGGCTGACCGGCCGGTTCGGCAGCCGCGTGGTGACCGCGGGCGGGGTGCTCCAGGCCGTCGGCATCGGCACGCTGCTGCTCACGCTGCGGTACGGCTGGCCGCACCTCGGCCTCGCCGAGCTCGCCCCCGGCGTGGCGGTCGCGGGACTCGGGCAGGGGCTCCAACTGCCCGTGCTGATGCGGCTGATGCTCTCGGACGTACCGGCGGACCGGGCCGGCGTGGGCAGCGGGGTCGTCACCACGACCCAGCAGTCCGCGCTCGCCCTCGGCGTCGCCACCCTGGGCAGCCTCTTCCTCGCCCTGACCGCGTCGACGGGCTTCCGCGACGCCGCCACTGCAACGCTGCTGGCCCAACTGGCCCTGATCGCCCTCACCACCGCCCTGAGCCTCCGCCTCCCCCGAACCCTCCACTGACCCCACCGCCCGGGCCGGAAGGCGAGGCGATCCGAAGGAAGCGCCATGCGTACGGGCTGCCGCGGACGTACACGCTGCGGTGGTGGCGCGGGCGGTCGCCGCGTTCGTGGGCCGCGTCGGAGCGGTCGGCGGGGGCCGAGAGCCCGGCGAGGGCCCGGAGGGCCGCGAGCCCGGCCGGCACCTCGTCACGGTGCGACGCAGCCGTCATCCAGGCCGGCAGCCGGGCACCCGCGTACGCGGCGAGGGCATCGACGTGCTCCTCGTCGCAGGCCCACAGAATCCCCCCGGTACAGCGGGTCTGAAGCCAGAGCGGCCGCCGGAAGAAGGGGTGTCCTCGGTGCCGCCGGGGACCGCGCCGACCAGACCGGCACCCCGCTGCTCGGCCGTCCGGTCGGCCACCGCACCGCATCCGGCGCAGGTGAGGCGGCGTGGCCGGAAGAGCAGGTCGCCGGGGTACACCGGTGCCGGGAGGCCAGGCCGAGGCACGACGACTGCGCGGCCACCCCACCGCACCCCGGGCAAAGCTGGACCTGTTGGTATGGGTCACCGCAACCACCCGCGACGCACCGCGTGCCGATGGCTGGTCGTACTCGACGACCTCACCGACCCTGCCGACCTGCGCAACCTGTGGCCCCCGCCAGCGCCCACGGTCGCACCTTGATCACCATCCGCCGCCGCGACGCCGCCCTCACCGGACATGGCCGCCAACTGGTGCCCGTGGGCCTGTTCACCGCAGACGAGGCGACCGACCGCCTACCTCACCAGCGCCTTGGCCGCACGCGGCCGCCACGAGCCCGCCGACCAGCTCGCCGGTCTCGCCGACGACCTCGGACACCTGCGCTTGGCGCTGTCTCAGGCCGCTGCCTACCTGGTCGACGTCGGCTTGGACTGCGCCACGTATCGACACTGGCTGGCCGACCGCGCCCGCATACTCACCGACGTGCTGCCCGACCCCTCCGGGCTGCCCGACGATCAGGCCACCAACGTCGCCGCTGCCTGGTCCCTGTCCATCGACAGCGCCGACGACCTGCCAACGCGGGAGAGCTCACGGCTGCAGACGCGACAGGGGCGCTGCGGGTGCTGCGCCGCTTGAGCCTCATCGACCACACCCCCGACAGCCCACACCAAACGGTCCGCGTCCACCGACTCCTCCAACGCGCCATCCGCGACCCTCTGCCCCCCGACAGGTATGAGCAGCTCGTCCGTACAGCCGCAGACGCCCTCATCGCGGCCTGACCCAGGCCAGTGCCGCCACCGCGTTCGAGCAGGTCCTCGCAGACCGGGAGCGGGTGTTGGGTCCCGACCACCCGCTACACCCTCGCCACCGGGAACGACCTCGCCGACTGGCGGAGACGGGGGGAAACGAGGCTACGGACCAAGCCAAGTCAGGGGAATAGATCAGCCGTCTGCGGGCTGGTATCGCGCAAGACGCACCGGGCCGAACATGTGGCAGCCCAGCAACTGCTCCGAGCCAGGTTCGGAGCAGGGGTGGGAACGCGTCACCGCGGTCCGGGCGGGGTGTTACGGAGTGACTTCAGTCCCGTACAGTCCGTGATGTCGGTGGGTTCGCCCGGGGGCGGCGTGGGTGTTGTTGGGCGGGAGATGAGCGTGGACGTCGGAGGTCGTGGCGGGTCGGTTTCGCGGGCCTCGGGCGGTGGGGGGCGGCCGGTTCCCGTGTTGGGGTCTGGGGTCGTGGCGCGGCGGCGGGCGGAGGGGGATGGGCTGGTCGAGCTGCTTGCGCTGGCTCGGGAACGGCTTGGCGGGGTCGCCGGGTTGCCCCTTGACCCGGAGGCGGGGGCGGCGCCTACCGTGCTGGTCACCGACCCCGGTGCGGTCCGGCACGTCCTCGCCCTGCGGCCCGACCGGTACGTCAAGCGCTCGCACCGCGCCCGCCTGCTGATCGGCGACGGGGTCCTCGCCGCGACCGGCGAAGCCTGGAAGAGCCAGCGGCGGCTGCTGCAGTCCCAGTTCACCGGCACCGGCATGCGGCGCTACGAGCAGCGCATCGCCCGGGCCGCCCGGGTCACCGCGCAGCGCTGGGCCGCGTACGCGCGCACCGGCGAGCGGTTCGACGTCGGCGCGGAGATGCGCCGCTTCGCCCTCGACACCATCTGGCGCTCCCTGACCGGGCATCCCCTCGACGCCGGGACCGACCGTGAACTGGGCGCCGTCGCCGCCGTGGTGGCCGCCCTGCCGACGCTGCCCGCCGACGCGGTCGACGCCCGGGAGGCCGTCGCCGCCGACCTCGCCCGGATCGACGCCGTCGCCCGCGCCGCCATCGAGGCCGCCCGCAGCGGCCCCGCCGGCGCCGGGCCCGACGGGCCGGGCCTGCTGCACGTGCTGGTCGAGGCGGCCGCCGAGCGCCCCGAGTACACCGACCGCCTGATCCGCGACGAGTTGGTCACCTTGCTCGTCGCCGGGCACGAGACCACCGCCACCACCCTGACCTGGCTGTACCTGCTGCTCGACCGGCACCCCGAGGCCTGCGAAGGGGCCCTCGCGGCCGGTCCCGAGGGTTCCGCCGAGCGCCGGCAGGCCGTCCAGGCCGTGGTCCACGAGACGCTGCGGCTCTACCCCTCCGCCTGGATCCTGCCCCGCCATGCGGCCGAGGACGACGTCCTCGCCGGCCACGCCGTCGCGGCGGGCACCGACGTGCTGGTCTGCCCGTACCTCACCCACCGCGACCCGGACCTGTGGCCGCAGCCGGAGCGGTTCGACCCGCGGCGCTTCACCACCCCGCAGGGCCGGCCCGCCGCGCAGGGTGCCTATCTGCCCTTCGGGATGGGCCCGCGGGCCTGCCTCGGCCTGCAGTTCGCCCTGCGCGAGTCCACCGCGCTCCTCGAACAGCTGCTGGCCGCGCACACCGTCGTCTTCCACTCCGTCCCCGAGCGGACCGCTTACGGCATCACCGTCCGGCCCGACGGCCCCACTCCGGCCACCTTGGCTCGCTAAGGGGCCCGGAGGGGTGATAGGCCACCCTCCCGGTCTGGTGTGAAGCAATGAATCAGTGCTTCAATCCTTCCATGCCCTACCGCCGCCCCCCTGCCGTGCAGGCACGCCTCGACGCCCGCCGCGACCGGGTCCTGGAAGCCGCCGTCCGCCTGCTCTCCCGGGAGGGGTACGGCGGCTGCTCCGTCGCCGCGATCGCCGCCGAGGCCGGCATCTCCACCGGCAGCGTCTACCAGTCCTTCTCCGGGAAGTCCGAACTGGCCGCCGCCCTCTTCCGCACCCTCGTGGCCCGCGAACTGGAGGCGGTCGCCGCCGCAGCCGAACGCCCCGGGACCGCCGCCCAGCGCGTCGCCGCGGCCGTGGAGACCTTCGCCTCCCGCGCCCTCCAGGCGCCCCGGCGGGCCTTCGCCCTCCTGGCGGAGCCCGCGGACCCGGCCGTGGACACCGAACGCCTCGTCTTCCGCCGCGCCTTCCGCGACGTGTACGCCCAGCGGATCGCCGAGGGCGTGGCCGGCGGCGAACTGCCCCCGCAGACACCCGAGCTGACCGCCGCCGCACTCGTCGGCGCCATCGCCGAGGCACTCGTCGGACCGCTCGCCGACGGCGACGCCGCCCCCGGCGACGTCATCCCGGGCCTGATCACCTTCACCCTGCGTGCCCTTGGAGGACACGATGCCCCAGACGCATGAGGTCACCAACCAGGTGCCGCCGCACCACGGCTACGACGCGGCGGCCGACCCGGCCCTGCTGGAGGCGCTCGCCCGCGAGGGCGCCGCCTGGGCCGCGCCCGAGCTCCACCGCCTCGGCGTCCTCGCCGGCTCCGAACAGGCCGCGGAATGGGGGCGCCTGGCCAACGAGAACCCGCCCGTGCTGCGCACCCACGACCGCTACGGACACCGCATCGACGAGGTCGAGTTCCACCCGCACTGGCACGAGCTGATGCGCACCGCCGTCGGCCACGGCCTGCACGCCGCGCCCTGGGCGCAGGACCAGGACACCCCGGGCGCGCACGTCGCCCGCGCCGCGAAGTTCCTCGTGTGGAGCCAGGTCGAGGCGGGCCACACCTGCCCCGTCTCCATGACGTACGCCGCCGTGCCGGCGCTGCGGGCCGCGCCCGACCTGGCCGCCTGGCTGGAGCCCCTGCTCGCCTCCCGTACGTACGACTTCGGGCTGCGCCGGCCCGACACCAAGCGCGGGCTGATCGCCGGCATGTCGATGACCGAGAAGCAGGGTGGCTCGGACGTCCGCGCCAACACCACGACCGCCGTCCCCGCCGGCGACGGCACGTACCGGCTGACCGGCCACAAGTGGTTCACCTCGGCCCCGATGTCCGACGTCTTCCTGACCCTGGCGCAGGCTCCCGGCGGGCTGTCCTGCTTCCTGCTGCCGCGCGTGCTGCCGGACGGCAGCCGCAACCGCCTGCTCCTGCAGCGGCTCAAGGACAAGCTGGGAAACAAGTCCAACGCCTCCGCCGAGATCGAGTACGACGAGGCCTTCGGCTGGCTGGTCGGCGAGGAGGGGCGCGGCGTCGCCACCATCATCGAGATGGTCAACATGACCCGCCTGGACTGCGTCCTCGGCGGCGCCTCCGGCATGCGCCTGGGGCTGATCCGGGCCGTCCACCACGCCACCCACCGGCGCGCGTTCGGCAAGGCCCTGGTCGACCAGCCCCTGATGCGCAACGTCCTGGCCGACCTGGCCCTGGAATCCGAGGCCGCCACAGCCGTCGCGCTGCGCCTCGCCGGTGCCACGGACCGGGTCGCACGCGGCGACGGCGACGAGGCGCTGCTGCGCCGGATCGGGCTCGCCGTGACCAAGTACTGGGTCTGCAAGCGCGCACCCGGCCACGCCGCCGAGGCCCTCGAATGCCTGGGCGGCAACGGCTACATCGAGGACTCGGGCATGCCCCGCCTCTACCGGGAGGCCCCGCTGTCCTCCATCTGGGAGGGCTCCGGGAACGTGGCCGCCCTGGACTCGCTGCGGGCGATGGCCCGGCAGCCGGATACCGTCGAGGCCTTCTTCGCCGAGGTGGGCCGCGCCGGGGGCGCCGACCGGCACCTGGACGCCGCGGTGGCCGGCCTGCACAAGCAGCTCGCCGACCCCGCCGAGGCCGAGTACCGGGCCCGGCAGCTCACCGAGACCATGGCGCTCGTCCTGCAGGCCGCGCTGCTCCAGCAGCACGCCCCGGCGGCGGTCGCCGACGCCTTCTGCGCCTCCCGGCTGGGCGGTGAGCACGGCGGCGCGTACGGGACCCTGCCGACCGGGGTGGACACCGAGGCGATCCTCGGCCGGGCCCGTACCGTCACGGTCTGACGCCACGGCACAAGAGTACGGCCCGGCGGCACTTGCGCCGCCGGGCCGTGGCCGGCACACCCGCGGGATCCGGTCGGATCAGGGGTGCCAGACCTCCTTGATGGTCTTGATCTTGCCCTCGCCGTCGACCGTGATGTCGTAGATGTTCCCCGAGCAGCTGTACGGGGCCTTCACGGCGGCCTGGTTCGTCATGCAGTCGCCGGCGTGCATCCACAACTCGCCCACGGGGACGGACTTGGTGGAGCCCGAGCCGGTGGCCAGCTCGGCCGTCACCTCCTCGGCGAAGAGGTAGTACTTCGCCTCGCCCTTGCCGTGGTAGATCCAGTCGTTGGGGGTGCAGGTCGGCTGCGCGTCCTTGGCGGACATCGAACCCTTCGACGGCGGCACCGCGGGCTCGACCATCTTGTGGCCGGCCGGCGGCTTCGGCGGCTGCCCGCAGTCGTTGCCGGGCTCGCCCGTGGACCCGCCGCCCGGCTTGCCCGAAGGCTTGGCCGACGGCTGGGCGGCGGAGCCGACGGACGAGCCGGCCGAGGCGCCGGCGGACGAGCCGGACGGGCTGCCCGAGCCGCCCGCCGAGGCCTCCTCGGGCCCGCAGGCCGCTATGGTGCCCAGCGCCGCGACGACAGCAAAGGCGCTGATGGTGCGTCGAATTGACTTCACGTCAAATCCCCCGATGGCTGAAAAAATGTCGTGATCATGGCCGATCGGGATGTGTTTCTACACCAGGAAATGTTGAAGATCCAATCGCCGAGCCGCGGCGGGAGAGCGGCCCCAGGAGGCGAGGTGGAACGGCGCCGATGCCGCCGGCCCCGTCCAGCTCGTCGATGAAGCAGTGGGCGTCGGTCAGGGCCACCGGCCTCCCGTCCCGGTTGCGGCCGACGGCGGTGGGCATGCAGATGCAGAAGCCCGTGGGCGCCTCGGGGGAGGGGTGGGAACACGGCCGAATCCGGTACGGGCGAAACCCGTACGGGCCGGACGAACACGGTCGGACTTCGCCAGCCGCGGCCCGCGGTGCGCCGGTCGGAACGCTGCAACCGGTACCCCGCCGTCCGCGTCTGTGCCGTCGACGGCAGGAAGCCGCAGGGGCGACGGGGGACGGACATGAGAAGCGCGCGCAGCAACGCGATGCTGGCCACGGCGGTGGCGGTGGTGGTCCTGGGCCTCTCCGCCTGCTCCCCGACCGAGGACCCCGGCCCGGGGTCGCCGGCGCACCCCTCGGCCGGATCCGGTTCCGCGCACCCCGCCCCGTCCGGCTCGGCAGCCCCGGGCGCCCCGTCCGGAGCCCCGCACCCGAGCGGCGCCTCCTCGGGCGGCCCGGCCCCGTCCGGGCACGCTGCCCCGGGCTCCGTGTCCCGTACGGGGGCCCCGTGGAACCTGGACCGGATCGACCAGCGCAGCCGGCCCCTCGACGGCAAGTACGCCGCGGCCGCCGACGGCAGCGGGGTGCACGTGTACGTGCTCGACACCGGCATGGAGGTCAAGCACGCGGAGTTCGGCGGCCGCGCCTCCCTCGGCGCCGACTTCGTCGGGGACCCGGACGCCGGCGACTGCCTCGACGGCGGCGGGCTTGGCCACGGCACCTTCGTCGCGGGCATCATCGGCGGCCGCACCTACGGCGTCGCCCCGAAGGCCGAACTCGTCCGCGTCCAGGCCATCGGCTGCGAGGAGGGCGGCAGTTCGGCGCAGGCCAAGGACACCTCGGCGTCCGGCGACGCGTCCGTCATCCAGGCCGTGGAGTGGGTGACCGCGCACGCCCGCCGCCCCGCCGTGGTCAACATGTCCCTCAACCTCAAGACCCGGTCCGCCGCCCTCGACACCGCCGTCCAGCACATGATCGAGTCGGGCATCACCACCGTCGTCGCCGCGGGCAACTTCGGTGACGACGCCTGCGGGCACTCCCCGGCCGGGGCGCACGGCGCGATCGTGGTCGCCGCGGCCACCGACGAGGACCGCCACTGGAGCGACACCGAGACCTTCGGCTCCGGGCACGGGTCCTGCGTGGACCTCTACGCACCGGCCGCGAGGATCACCTCCGCGGCGGCGGGCGGGGGCACCGTCACGAGCGACGAGTCCGCCACCTCGTGGGCCGCCCCCCACGTCGCCGGAGCGGCCGCCCTCTACCTCTCGGCGCACCCCGCCGCGACCCCCGCCCAGGTCCGCACCTGGGTCACCGGCCAGGCCTCGCGGGACGTCCTGACGGGAGTCCCGGCAAAGACCCCGAACCGCCTGCTGAACGTCGGCGGCCTCTGACCGGCCGGCCGTTCGGCAGGAGCTGCTCGGCCGCCGGCTCAGCGGACAGCGGCGCCGAACCACTCGCGCAGCCGGCCGAGCAGCTCCTGCGGGTCCTCCCCGACCCACGCCACGTGACCGTCCGGCCGCAGGAGCACGCCGGACACGCCGAGTTCCTGCAGTTCCTCGCCGGCGTCGACGACGTGGTCGACCCGGTCGGCCCAGCCCTCCACCGAGAGCCGGCCGGCCCGGTCGAGCAGCAGTCCGCGCCCGCCGCGCATCAGCTCGTAGAGGCGACCCTGCTTCAACTGCACGTCCCGCAGCCGCCGACCGAGCAGTTGGTGGCCCTCGCCGAGGTCGTAGCGGACGTCGACCGCCGTGATCATCCCGGTGACGTAACGGTTCACCTCCTCGAAGTCCATCAGCCTCGACAGCAGTTCCCGCAGCGCGGTCGCCCCCGCGCCGGTCCCCAGCAGCGTGATCTGCGCGCGGGTGTTCTCCAGGACCCGGGCGCCCACCGGGTGGCGTTCGGCGTGGTAGCTGTCGAGCAGCCCTTCCGGCGCCCAGCCGGCCACCGCGGCGGCCAGCTTCCAGCCCAGGTTGAACGCGTCCTGCACCCCGAGGTTGAGGCCCTGCCCGCCGGTCGGCGGGTGGATGTGCGCCGCGTCGCCGGCCAGCAGCACCCGGCCGACGCGGTAGCGCTCGGCCTGCCGGGTGGCGTCCCCGAACCGGGAGAGCCGGCGCGGCGAGTGCACGCCGAAGTCGGTGCCGGCCACCTCCCGCAGCTGCTGCCGGAACTCCTCGAGGGTCGGCGCGACCGTACGGTCCTCGGCCACCCCCGCGGCGGGCACGACGATCCGGTGCAGCCCGTCCCCGAGGGGGATGACGCCGAACCGCAGCTGGGCCTTGCGGACCTCCTCGACGACGGCGGCGACCGTCTCCGGATCCGCGGTCAGCTCCATCTCGCCGAGCAGCGTCTCCACCCTGGACGGCTCGCCGGGGAAGCCGACGCCGAGCTGCCTGCGCACCGTACTGCGGGCGCCGTCGCACCCGACGAGGTAGCGCGAGCGCAGCCGAGTGCCGTCCGCCAGCTCGACGTCCACGCCGTCCTCGTCCTGGCTCAGCGCGACCACCTCGCAGCCGCGCCGGATCTCGGTGCCGAGCTCGCGGGCGCGCTCGTCGAGCAGCCGCTCGGTGGCCGGCTGCGGAACGGACAGGCCGTACGGGTGCGCCGTGTCCAGCCGCTCCGGCCACGGCTTGAGGATGCCGCCGAAGAAGCCGCCCACCTCGAACTTCTCGCCCGCCGCGAGGAACCGGTCCAGCAGTCCGCGCTGGTCCATGATCTCCACGCTGCGCGTGTGCAGGCCGCGCCCCCGGGACTGCCCGGTCTGCTCGGCCAGCCGCTCCAGCACCACCACGTGCACCCCGTGCAGCCGCAGCTCCGCGGCGAGCATCAGCCCCGTCGGCCCCCCGCCGACGACGATCACGTCCACCGCATCCACCACATCCCCCACGTCCGCCATGACAAGGCCCCCCTCCACGATCGGATTCCGGCCGGCCGCGATCGGCTCATTCGCGCAGGTACTTCGCGAATCACCGATTTCCGCAGTTTCCGGCTTCGGCAGGAGATTCTGCGGCACCACCCGGCCCTTGCCGCAAGGCCCCCCGTGCGCTATATGTTGAAAAGGGCAAGGAGTGGACCACTCCTCGCCTTTTCTTTTTTTCGCGTTTTCCGCCAAAAGCGAGCTATGTCCGGGAAAGACGCTTCGGCGCGGCGCGGCGCCACCGGCCCCGCCTGGCTCTACTGTCTCCGCATGGCTGAGATGTTCGATCACAACCCACAGGTATGGACCGCCGGCCGGCTGCGCGAGGTGCTGGCCGCGCTGCCCGAGGAGACTCCGATCCACATCGGCGTCGCCGACGGCCCCGGGGACTTCGAGAGCTACGGCGAGTACGTGCTCGTGGACGCCGAGCCGGTGGAGCTCGACGTGGAGGGCGAGGGGGGCGGCGCCGCGGGCGGGCCCCAGGTGCAGTTCACGCTCTTCGCCGACGTCGCGGCCGGCGCCTACCACCTCGACCTGGACTGACGGGCGAAGACCGACCGGAGCGGCCCCCGCAGCCCGGGGGCCGGCCGTCCCGCGCCGTCCCCGCCGTCGCGGCGTAGCCTGGTCTGAACGCCGGATCCGCCCCGTGAGCGAGGGAGGCGGCGCATGACCGACCCGTACGGCTTCCTCCGCACCCCGCGAAGCCCCGTCCCGGCCCGCCCCGCCGACCAGCGGCTCGGCGACTGGCGCGAGGTCCACGCCGGGCAGGCGCTGCTGCCGCTGGTGTCCGCCCAGGCCAACCGGTGCATGGACTGCGGACTCCCCTTCTGCCACGGCGGCTGCCCGCTCGGCAACCTCATACCCGAGTGGAACGCGTACGCCGCCCACGGCCACTGGCAGGCGGCCTCGGACCGGCTGCACGCGACGAACAACTTCCCCGAGTTCACCGGCCGGCTCTGCCCCGCCCCCTGCGAGGACGCCTGCGTCCTGACGATCAACGCCGACCCGGTCACCATCAAGAACGTCGAGCAGACCATCGCCGACCAGGCCTGGGAGCACGGCTGGACCCCGCCGCTGCCGCCCGCCCGGCTCAGCGGCAGGACGGTCGCCGTCATCGGCTCGGGCCCCGCGGGCCTCGCCACCGCCCAGCAGCTGACCCGGGCCGGGCACACCGTCGTCGTCTACGAGCGCGACGACCGCATCGGCGGACTCCTGCGCTACGGCATCCCCGCGTTCAAGATGGAGAAGACGCACCTGGACCGCCGCATAGCCCAGATGCGGGCCGAGGGCACCGTCTTCCGCACGGACTGCGACGTCGGCGGCAGCCTCGACGCCGCCGGTCTGCGCAGCCGCCACGACGCGGTCGTGGTCGCCGTCGGGGCCACCGAACCCCGCGAACTGCCCGTACCCGGCCGCGAACTGCACGGCATCCACCAGGCCATGGAGTACCTGACCTGCTCGAACCGGGTCGGCGAGGGCGACACCGCGGCCCCGGGGATCACGGCGGCCGGACGGCACGTGGTGGTCATCGGCGGCGGGGACACCGGATCGGACTGCGTGGGCACCGCCCTGCGGCAGGGCGCGCTGTCGGTGGTCCAGCTCGACATCAACCCCGAGCCGGGCGCCGGCCGGCGCGACACCGAGCCCTGGCCCGTCTACCCCAAGGTGTACCGGATCTCCCACGCGCACGAGGAGGCTCGGGGCCGCGACGGCACCGACCCGCGGGTCTTCTCCAGCGCGACCGTGCACTTCGAGGGGGATGCGGCGGGCCGCGTACGGGCCCTGCACCTGACCGCGGTGGAGCCGGCCGCCCGCAGGCCCCTGCCCGGGACCGAGCGCGTACTGGAGGCCGGGCTGGTGCTGCTGGCGCTCGGCTTCTCCGGCCCGGCGCGGGCCTCGCACCTCGACGAGCAGCTCGGACTCGTCCGCGACACCCGCGGAGGCTTCGCCCGCACCCCGGACTTCGCCGCCCGGGGCCCCTCCGCACCGGGCCCGGCGACCTCCGCCCCCACCCCGGCCCACGCCCCCGACGGGGTGTTCGTCGCCGGCGACGCCGGACGCGGCCAGTCCCTGGTGGTGTGGGCCCTCGCGGAGGGCCGGGCCGCGGCCGCCGCCGTCGACCGCTACCTGACGGGGACGACCGAGCTGCCGGCCCCCATCCGGGCGGACGACCGCCCCCTGACGGCCTGACCCCCGGATCGGGGGGAGCCGCTGCAGGCCAGGTCCCCGGGACGGCACAATCGTGAGGTGACTGCTGAAGATCGTTTCCTGTGGCTGGAAGACGTGACGGGCGAGGCCGCACTGGCCTGGGTGGGCGAGCGCAACGCCGAGACCGCCGCCGCGCTGACCGGCGACCCCCGCTTCGGGGAGCTCCGCGGCGAGCTGCGCGAAGTCCTCGACGACGCCGACCGGATCCCCTACACCGTGCGCC
This sequence comes from Streptomyces sp. NPDC032472, assembly GCF_040636955.1. NCBI lineage: Bacteria > Bacillati > Actinomycetota > Actinomycetes > Kitasatosporales > Streptomycetaceae > Streptomyces > Streptomyces sp. NPDC032472. The sequence continues at coordinate 5,921 of NZ_JBEZVK010000053.1, read as the reverse complement.
GCGGCGCGTACCTCTACAACTTCTGGCGGGACGCGGACCGGCCCAAGGGCCTGTGGCGGCGCACCACGCCCGAGCAGTACCGCAAGGACGAGCCCGCCTGGGAGGTCCTCCTCGACGTCGACGCCCTCGCTGCGTCCGAGGGCGAGGAGTGGGTGTGGGCCGGTGCCGCCGTGCGCTACCCGGACTACCGGCGCGCCCTGGTCATGCTGTCCCGGGACGGTTCGGACGCGGTCGTGGTCCGCGAGTTCGACGTCGACGCCCACGCCTTCGTCGAAGGCGGCTTCACGCTGCCCGAGGCGAAGACCCGGATCGCCTGGCTCGACGAGGACACCGTGTTCGTCGGCACCGACTCCGGACCCGGCTCGCTCACCGCCTCCGGCTACCCGCGCACGGTCCTGCGCTGGCGCCGCGGCACCGGCCTCGCGGACGCCGAGCCCGTCTTCGAGGCCGAGCACGGCGACGTCTCGGCCGTCGGCTGGCACGACGCCACGCCCGGCCACGAGCGGTCCTTCGTCTCCCGCAGCACCGACTTCTTCCACGACGAGCTCCACCTGCTGGCCGACGGCGACCGGCTGGTCAAGATCGACGTGCCGGACGACGCCGGCAAGTACGCGTACCGCCAGTGGCTGGTCGTCACCCCCAAGAGCCCGTGGCTCGGCCACCCCGCCGGCTCCCTCCTCGCCTTCGACTTCGAGGCCTTCCTCGCCGGGGACCGCACGGCGCACGCGCTGTTCACCCCGGACGGGCGCACCGCCCTCGCCGGGCACAGCTGGACCCGCCACCACCTGATCGTGGAGTCCCTCGGCGACGTCGCCACCCGGATCGAGGTCCTCACCCCCGGCCCGGACGGCTGGAGCCGCCGCCCGCTGGCCGACGTCCCGCCGCTGTCCTCGGCGTGCATCACCGACACCGACCCGGACACCAGCGACGAGTACTTCCTCGACGTCTCCGGCTTCCTCCAGCCCTCCACCCTCAGCTTCGGCCACGTCGGCGCCGACGCGGAGGTCCTCAAGCAGGCCCCGACCCGCTTCGACGCCGCGGGACTGGACGTACGCCAGTACTTCGCCCGGTCCGCGGACGGCACCGCCGTGCCCTACTTCGTCGTCGGCCCCGCCGACCGGGACCGCCCGGGCCCCGCCCTGCTCTACGGCTACGGCGGCTTCCGCGACCAGGAGACGCCCGGCTACGACGCGCTCACCGGCCGCGCCTGGCTCGCCCGCGGCGGCACGTACGTGGTCGCGAACATCCGCGGCGGAGCCGAGTACGGCCCCGCCTGGCACCAGGCCGCCCTCGGCGCCAACCGGGGCCGGGCCTTCGAGGACTTCGCCGCCGTCGCCGCGGACCTCGTCGAACGGGGCATCACCACGCCCGACCGGCTCGGCATCACCGGCGCCAGCAACGGGGGCCTGCTCATGGGCGCCATGCTCGTGCGCCACCCCGAGCTCTTCGGGGCGGTCGTCGCCCGGGTCCCGCTCCTCGACATGCTCCGCTACCACCGCCTCCTCGCCGGCGCGTCCTGGATCGCCGAGTACGGAGACCCGGACAGCGAGGCCGACCGCCCCCACCTCCAGGCCCTCTCGCCGTACCACAACCTCGCCGCCGACCGGCCCTACCCGCCCGTGCTGCTGATGACCTCCACCCGCGACGACCGGGTCCACCCCGGCCACGCCCGCAAGGCAGCCGCCCGGCTGCGCGAACTCGGCCACCGGGTGCTGTTCCACGAGAACACCGGCGGCGGCCACGGCGGAGCCTCCGACAACGAGCAGGCCGCCCACAACGAGGCCCTCGCCTACACGTTCCTCTGGCAGCACCTGGTGCTGTGACCCTCCCGACCCCCGCGGCAGGTCCGGAAAATGCTTTGCCGCGCGTCGGGGCGGTCACCGACGATGAACCGCTGTGAGTACCACCCGACGTCTTTCCGGCCTGCTGCCCGACCTCTCGCCGTGGCGTTCCAGCCGCGACTTCCGCACCCTCTTCTTCCAGGGCGCGGTGACGTTCTTCACCTCCTTCATGGCGATGATCGCGCTGCCGCTCCAGATCAAGGAGCTGACGGACTCGCCGCTCGCGGTCGGCGCGATGGGCGCGGTGGAACTCGTACCGCTCGTCGTCTTCGGCCTGTACGGCGGGGCGCTCGCCGACGCCCTCGACCGGCGGCGCCTGATCCTGCTGAGCGAGGCCGGACTCGGCGTGCTCGCGCTGCTCCTGCTGGTCAACGCGCTGCTCCCGGAACCCCTGTTGTGGCCGCTGTACGTGGTCGCGGCCGGGGTCTCCGCGCTGTCGGGCCTGCAGCGCCCCGCCCTGGACTCGCTGATGGCGCGGATCGTGCCGCACGAGCAGATGACCGCGGCCGCCGCACTCAACGCACTGCGCTACCAGATCGGCGCGATCGCGGGACCTGCCCTCGCCGGACTCGTGGTCGCCTACGCCGGCTACGCCGCGGCCTACGCCGCCACCGTCGCCGGGTTCGCCGTGTCCGTGGCGCTGTGCGCCCGGCTGTCCCCGGCGCCGCCCTCGCCCGGAGCGGAGCGGCCCTCGCTGCGCGGGATCGCGGAGGGGGCGCGCTACGCGTGGAGCCGGCCGGTGCTGCTGGGGACGTACGCCGTGGACCTGGCGGCGATGTTCTTCGCCTTCCCGAACACGATCTTCCCCTTCCTCGCGGACGAGCTCGACGCCGTCTGGGCGCTGGGCCTGATGTACTCCGCGGGCGCCGTGGGCTCCCTGCTCCTCGGCGTCACCAGCGGCTGGACCTCCGGGGTGCGCCGCCACGGCCTGTTCGTGGTGTGCGGCGCGGCGGCCTGGGGCCTGGCCATCGCGGGCGCGGGCTGGTTCACGAACATCTGGCTGGTGCTGGTGTGCCTGGCGGCCGCGGGCGCCGGTGACATGCTCAGCGGCCTGGGCCGGGCCACGATCTGGAACCAGACCATCCCCGAGGGGCTGCGCGGCCGACTGGCCGGCATCGAGGTGCTGTCGTACAGCGTGGGCCCGCAGCTGGGCCAGGTCCGCGCCGGCACCATGGCCGGCTGGACCGGCACCCGCCCGGCGTTCTGGGGCGGCGGCCTGATGTGCCTGGCCGCGGTGGCCGCGCTGTCGGCGCTCCTGCCGTCGCTGGTGACGTACGACGCGGAGACCGACCGGGACGCCCTGCTCCGCCGCGAGGCACGCGAGACCCGCGAGGCACGCGAGGCCTGCGAGGCGACAGGGGCGCAGGAGACACACGAGGCGCGCGAGGCCGGCACCTCGGCCTGACCCGGCCCGCCGGCCACTCCGCCCCGCCCGAGCGCTACCCCTTGCACCGGCGCACGCCCGGTGCGAGGGGGCGCGTGCGGGAGCGGATGCGCCATTTCCGAAGAAATTCGTGAGACGCGCGTGCACAAACGGGCGCCCTTTGCGATGGGCTGACGATGGGGGGCCCTTGGTGCTCTCCGGGTGCCGGAGCGGGGACAGGCACCCCGACCGTTGCCGCACCTCTCACCGGAAGGGTTCACGCCGCCGTGAATGCCGCCCAGACAGTTGCCCTCGTGCTGATAGAGGCCACCGCCGCCGAGCCGGTCCGCCCCGTCACCGTGAGGTACCCGCCGCACCCGTCCGCGGCGACGAGCAACCGTGGGGGAGTGCATGAACGAGGGTGAGTTCGACCCATCCGGCGACCAGGCGGTCTCCAGCGAACTGGCCGGCGTCCTGCCGGTGGACTTCACGGCCTTCCATTCCCAGCACCACCGCGCCTACCTGCGCTACGCCGACCTCCAACTGGGCAACCGCAGAGACGCCGAGGACACCGTCGACGACGTGTTCACCTTCCTGCTGAAGGTCTGGCAGCACGCCCTGCGCCAGGAGAGCCTGCACGGATTCGCCTGGGCCGTCCTGCGCGAGCACGTCGAGCGCCGCCTCGCCGTCCTCGGCCGCCCGGTGGCGATGGTCGAAACGGCCTGGTTCGCCGCCCTGCGCCGCGCGTCGCGCGAGCGGCTGGAACTGCTGGAGTCCAAGCTCGGCCTGTACGCGGCCATCGCCGAACTGACCGAACGGCACTACGACGTGGTGCTCCTGGCCTTCCTGCTGGGAAACGACTACGACACCGTCGCCCGGATGATGGGGATCTCCCCGGCCACGGTCCGCTCGCACATCCGCGGCGCCCGCCGGACCCTGTCCCGCAAGCTCGGACTGGACTGGGCCCCCGGAGAGGAGAAGAGCCAGTGGGCGACATGACCCGAGACCGTGACGCCATGGGCTGCGAGCTGGACGCCGCCCTGGAAGACGCCCAGGTGCTGGCGGAGGAGTACGCCGGATACGACGAGTACGCGGCCCGGCGCCGCATCGCCCGCCGCGTCGCGGCCGACCGCGCCCGCGCCCAGCCCCGGCGGGGCGCGGCCGCGGCGCCGGGGCAGGCCGTACCGGCGCCGGGCCCGCCCGGGCCGGCCGAGTCCGACCACCTCGTCCTGGACGCCGCCTGCCACGTACGGGCCGCACGGGCGCTGGACAGCCTGGCCGGGCACCTGGTGGACAGCCGGGCCTTCGCCGAGCTGGCCCTCGCCCCGAACTCCTGGCCGCACAGCCCGCGGTCGGCGCTGCTGTTCGGCTGCCTGCTGCACTTGGCGGGCCGGCCCGAGGGCGCGCAGTTCTGGTTCCAGTACGCGGCGGGCGCCGACTCGCAGGCCGCCGCGCACTGCCTGTACCTGTACCACCTGGCCCGCGCCGAGGTGGCCACCGCCCGGCACTGGAAGCTGCAGGCCGACGCCCTGGCCCCGGACCCCGGCCTGCCGGCCCTGCTGCCGCTGCCCGACAACCTGGAGGGGGCGCTGGCGGCCTCGGTCATCTGGACCTCGCCGCCCATCACCACGCAGGACCTCACGGCCCTGTCGGCTCCGGGGTGCCTGGGCGCGGACCGCTACCGGCTGGGCGCCCGGCTGCGGCGGGCCGTCACCGGCCTCGTACCGGAGGAGGACCCGGACCTCGGGGAGGTGTTCGCGCCCGGCCCGCAGGTCGCGGTGGCCGTCGCCCGCCACGCCCGGCTCGACACCTCGTACCTGACGGACGAGGCGAACGGCTGGGCGCTGGCCCCGCCGCGGCCCGCCCCGCTGCCGCCCGCCCCGCGCCGCTCACCGCAGGAGCGGCCGACGGCGGCCGCGCTGGAGTCCGCGCACCAGGCGCTGCGGGTGCTGGAGCTCGTGAACCGGTTCTCGGGCGGTGTCAGCCTGACCCAGATCGCCCGGTGCACGGGGCTGCCACAGCTGGCGCTGGCGCGGGTGATGGAGCGGCTCGTACGGGCGAAGCTCGCCACCCCGGCCGGCCCGGGAGCCTACGTCGCGGGCACGGCGCTAGCGCTGACCGGAGCCGTCGACGGCCCGGGCCGGCTGAGCCAGACCCTGGCCTGGGTCCGTGACGCGGTCGGCGCCGCCGTGTACGTCGCCCGCTACACCGACGGCGAGGTCTCCATCACCGAGTACGCAGACTCGCCCACGGCGCCGCCCGTGGAGGAGTGGGTGGACTTCCGTGCGGCCGCGCACGCCTCCGCAGTGGGCAAGGCCCTGCTGACGCAGCTCGCGGACGACGGGCGCAAGGACCACCTGGCGCGGCACAGGCTCGCCCGGCTCACCCCGCACACGGTCACCAGCGAGCGCGAGCTCTTCCACCAGCTCGACGACCGGCTGCCGGACGAACCCCTGCTGGACCTGCAGGAGTACGCCCTCGGCACGGTGTGCGCGGCCGTCCCGATCACGGCCGGCCCGAACGCCGAGTGCCTGGCGCTGTCGATGCCGGCCGGCCCCGACCCGGGGCTGCTGCTCCGGGCGGCCCGGATCCTGCAGAGCGAGGCGGCGGCCGTGCTGCTGGCGCTCCTCGTCTCCGGAGGTGCCGACCGGCCCGAGAGGTGCGGTACGGGCGTGTAGCGCGGGCCGCCGAGGCCGGCCGCGGCCGGGCGCCCGCCC
>NZ_JBEZVK010000052.1:0-45683 GCF_040636955.1 Streptomyces sp. NPDC032472 | reverse complement strand
TAGGGAGCGCCCTTGAGGGCCCGCCCCGTCCCGTGCTGACACTGGACTGGCGGACCGCCCCCGGCCACCTCCCTGATCCTGGTGCAGGAGATCCCTGCCCTTCCTGTCACGGCCGCCGGTCCTCCGACCCCGCCCGAGCCCAAGCCCCCGCCCTACTCCCCCTCCCCAACTCCTTGACACCCCCCAGATACTGACCCTCATGGGAAAGCTTCACGACCGGATAGACACCCGCCTCCGTGCGTTCATCGAAGAGCAGCCGATCTTCTTCACCGCGACCGCCCCCCTCGCGGCGGACGGTCACATCAACCTGTCCCCCAAGGGCCGCAAGGGGACCCTCGTCGTCATCGACGAGGAGACCCTCGCCTACCTCGACTTCGGCGGGAGCGGCGCGGAAACGATCGCGCACGTCCGTGAGAACGGCCGGATCACCCTCATGTGGTGCGCGTTCACCGGTCCGCCCAACATCGTCCGCATCCACGGCGAGGCCGAGGCCGTCTTCCGCGACGACCCGCGCTGGGCCGAGCTCATCGGACTGTTCACCGAGGCGGACGGGCCCGGGGCGCGGGCCGTCATCGTCGTGCACGCGAAGCGGATCGCCGACGTGTGCGGGTACGCCGTCCCCTTCATGGAGTACCAGGGCGAACGCACCCTCCACGCGGAGTTCCTCGGCCGCAAGACGGACGAGGAGTTCGCCGAGTACTGCGAGAAGAAGGACTTCATCGGGGTGAGTGTCGACGGCCTGCCTGCGCTGCCTCTGCCCCTCCCTCCGCGTACCGTCTGACATGTGCTGCTGCGTACCGCTCTCGTCACCGGCTCACTGATCGTCACCAGCCTGCTCCCGCACTGGTCTGCGCCGCCGTCCCCGTCCTCGTCCTCGTCCTTGCCCCTGCCCCCGTCCCTTCCGGCGCTTCTCGCCGACACGGGCGGCGGGAGCCAGCTGATCACCGCCGTCGCGCCCGCGCCCGGCTCCACCACGGGGCGGGTGACCTGGTGGGAGAACTGGGCGGGCCAGTGGTACGAGAAGGGCAGCGCCGAAGCCCGCTTCGGCGCGAAGGGCCTGACGGAGGGGTCGACCCGCGTCCAGGGCACGAACACCACGCCGGCCGGCCTCTTCGAGCTCCCGTACGCCTTCGGGATCCGCCGCGCCCCCGTCGGTACGCACTACGACTACCGCCGGGTGACGAAGGAGTCCTGGTGGTGCCAGGACAACGCGTCGGCGAGCTACAACCGCTGGGTGGAGCCCCTGCCCGCGGACTGCGCGCCGGGCGAGTCCGAGCACCTGGTGACGTACGGGACGCAGTACGCGCACGCCCTGGTCATCGCCTTCAACTACGACCAGCCGGTACGCGGCCGTGGCGCGGGCATCTTCCTGCACGTCAACGGCAAGGGGGCGACGGCCGGGTGCGTCTCGGTCCCGCAGGACGCGATGCGCGAGATCCTCCGCTGGGCCGACCCCCGCCTCCACCCCCACATCGCCATCGGCACGACCGAGGGCGACCTGGCCATCACCCGCTACTGACCTTCGCAGACCCGCCTTCCCCGCCCCTCCCCGGGTGCGATCATCCCTGAGGGAGCACCGGGGAGGTACGGGAGATGGACCACACGCGCAAGGCCCTGCTGATCGGGGTCGGTACGACTCCCGAGGCCGGCGGCCACTTCGCCTCGCTGGAGAAGCCGGTCGCCGCCGACCTGCGGGCGCTGGCCTCCTCGCTGCGCGCGTCCGAGTACGAGGTGGAGGTGCTGCAGGAGGCGACCCGCAGGGACATCACCTCCCGGATATCCGCGGCCGCGCAGGAGGTCCCCGAGGGCGGCACGCTGCTGGTGCACTTCACCGGGCACGGCGTCCGCATCGCGGACGTGGACTACCTCGTCCCGCACGACGCCGCCGCCCCGGTGGGCTCGGGTGGCCGCGCAGACGAGGACAGTGGCGGCGACGGCTGGAGCCGACCGCACGTCGTCGAGAGCCTCGTGCCCGCCGACATCAGCCGCTACCTCGACGGCTGCCGCGCGGCCACCGTCCTGTGGACCGTCGACGCCTGCCGCTCCCCGATGTCCGGCGACGCGGCGGCCTGGCTGGGGAGCCGGATCGTCGCCGGTCCCCCGGCGGGGCGGTTCGCCCTGATGACGGGCTGCGCGGCCGGCCAGGTCAGCGGCCACACCGAGGAGGGCAGCTTCTTCAGCCTCGGCCTCGCCGAGGCGTTACGGCCCTTGACCTCGGCGCGGACGGTGGCGGAGGTGTTCGCCGCCGCGGCCGCCTGGACCGCCAAGGCGGCCCGTTCCCACGGCCTGGTCCAGCAGCCCACGGTGCGCTACGGGAACGACCTGGCCCCGGAGACCGCTGCGACCGTCATCTGCTCGGGCCGGCACCTGCTCGAGTCCTGGCGGGCGGCGGCCCGCGACTGCCCGCTGTGGGACCTGGTTCCGGCGGCGCAGAGCACCGACCGCGACCGGTTCCGGGCCGTGGTGGAGCAGCTGCTCGACGACAGTGCCCGTACGGTCGACCAGGCGCAGCGGCGGCTGCCGGACCCCTGGGCGGACGACGATTTCCCGGTGCGGCTGCTGGGCCGCGTACTCCCGCTGCTGCTGCCCGAAGGGGCGGCCCTGTCGGCGGTCGAGGCGGCGGTGCTGGTGGCGGCGCCGTTCCTGCACGAGGCGGCCTGGGCGAACCGGCTGAGCGCGGCCCGGGAGAGCCGCCCGCTGCGGGTGTCCGTGCAGGAGGAGGGCGACGCGCGGCGGCGGCACTACGAGCAGGTGGCGGAGAGCCACCGGCACATCGCGCGGAAGGTCACCGACAGCCTGGTCCGCGGCTCCGACGCCGATGCGCGCAACGTCTCGCTGTGGCTGGTGCACCGGTGGATCACCGAGCAGTTCGAGACGGACGAGCACGCCATCGCGCCCGGGTTCGTGGAGCCGTTCGCCGCGGCCCTGCTGGGCGATCCGCAGACGGGTGGCGCCCGGGTCGGCGAGCTCGCCGACGCCGTGCAGGAGATCGCCTCGGCCGTGTTGCTGGGCCCGCCCCTGGAGGAGACCGGTCGGCGGGAGGTACGCGTGCGGCTCGGGCCGGGGCCGGGTTCGCAGTCGGTCCGGGTGCGCCCGCTGGCCGTACTGCTCCACCTCGCGGCGGTCCTCTCGCTCGACGTCCGCGCCCTGCCGGACGTGGTCGCCGAGCACCTGGCGGTGCCGGACGGGGTGCTGCCGCAGGATGTCGTGGCCGCCCTGCACGATGCCGGCTGGTACCGGGAGGACGAGGCGCTGCACCTGGACGCCGTCTGCCCGCATCCGGCGATCCATGCCGCCCTCGCGGGGGCCGTGGAGCGCGCCGACGAGCTGGCCTGCGCGGTCGCGGAGGCCGCGCAGCGGCTGCCGGCGGCGGACGCGGAGCTGCTGGCGGGGGTGCCGGCGCGCGTCACCGACCGCCGGCTGCGGCCGCTGGAGTCGCGGCTCGGCCGGCGCGCGTACGACGTGCCGCTGCTGCGGTTCCAGCTGGCGCAGACGGAGGTGCGGGAGCTGCTGATGGGCGAGCGGCTGTACGACGGCAGGCCGGAGCTGGCGCTGCGCGAGCTGTACCAGAACGCGATGGACGCCTGCCGGTACCGGGCCATGCGGTGGCGGTACCTGCGGGGACGGGGGCAGGAGCCGCGCGCGTGGGAGGGCCGGATCTCGTTCGTGCAGGGCGAGGACGAACGGGGGCGCTACGTCGAGTGCCGGGACACCGGAGTCGGCATGGGCGTGGAGCAGCTGAAGAGCACGTTCACGAAGGCGGGCCGCCGCTTCGAGCAGTCCCGGGCCTTCCGGCGGGAGCAGGAGGCGTGGCTGCGGCACGACCGCTCGCTGCGGCTGTACCCGAACAGCCGGTTCGGGATCGGGGTGTTCAGCTACTTCATGCTGGCCGACGAGATGACGATCGTCACCCGGCCGGTGGGCCCGGACGGCACAGTGGCGCCCAAGGCCCTGCTGGTGCACATCTCCAGCAGCGGCAGCCTGTTCCGCATCCAGGAGTACGACGAGCCGGGCGAGGACGCGCTGCCGGACGGGGGGACACGGGTCCGGCTGCATCTGCGGGACTCTGTGGCGGGTCTGTCGTGCGTGAGCGTGTTGAAGTCGTGGGTGCTGATCAGCGAGTTCGCGTTGACCGCCGAGGACATCCCGGGACTTTCGCACACGTGGAAGCCCGGCAAGCTGACCGGTGTGGCGGGTGGAAAGTCGGCTGTGGAGGCCGTGACGGGCACCCTGTGGTGGGTGGAGGGCAAGGGCGCCGTGGTCTGCGACGGGGTGCGCACCGGCACTGAGCCCTTCGGATACGTGCTCAACCTGACGGGGGCTCATGCCGGGAAGCTGAGCGTGAGCCGTACCAAGCTCCAGAGCTACGACCACGGCTGGGAAGCGCAAACGTGGCAGCAGGGAGCCCCGGCCCTGGAGTCCTGGCAGGGACTGGCCATGGACTGGCTGTGGAGGATCGAGAAGGAGAGTCTGGAGTGCGCCGAGCTTCTGTGGCGGTTCCTGAGGGGCAGGAAGCTCCAACTACCGGTCCGGCCCGACTCGGAACGGAGTGAACTGGTCTCCTTGGACCAGGTCGGCTACTTCACGCTCGATTCCTCGGTGGGCGAACGGCCGGTGAGCCACGACAGGGGTGGACTGGTCGGCCCGTGGCGCGCGGCCGCCCTGGGACATCGGGGACGTGGGATGTGGGCGCGGAAGGCCCCGCCGGCTTCGATCGCCGGACACCCGGTTCCCGCTCCGGGGTGGAGCGTCCTGCCTTCGGCCGAAGTCGGAGACTGGCGGGTCCTGCTCAATACGGCGTTCGAACAGGGCAAACCCGTCTCCGAGATCATCCGCGTCGTGCGTGCACTGCGCATCACCAGCCCGGCCTTCGCCGCTCCGCCGGACAGCGCGCTCACGGATCCCGACTGGGTTCCCGACCTACGTGACCGCAGCATCACACAAGGCCTGGCCGGTATGGGCGCCAGGTCCCACGGCAGCAGCCACGATGTGCAGTGGTACCCGCATGCGCCCGATGACTTGCGCGGCCTGGCGCGCGTCTCCGCCAACACACGGGTAGCCCTGGGCGAGCTGGTGGAGCGGTGCCGGCGCTACGCCGGCATCCTGCCCGTGCCTCTGCCGGCCGTGCCGGCGCACCATGGCGAGCACACCTGTACGGCCATGGAGCTCGTCACGTTGTACACCCCGGACTTCCAAGGCTCCTGGAGGCCGCTCACCTGGCCGTGGGAAGTGGCGCGCGTCGCCGAAAGGATGAAGGTCGACCTCCACGAAGTAGCGGACACCCTCACGCGTTTCGCCTGGCTCGGCTGGCCGGCCTACAGCGCCGACACCGTCAGCCGGTGGCTCGGGCTGCCGCACGAACTGCGCTCTTTCCTCATCCGCTTCACGCACCACGACGCAGAAGGTCGGCTGGCCCTGGCCTGGGCGGCGACCCTGTGCTTCGCCCAGGAGCACGGGGTTCCGCTCGGCGAGGCCGAGGACTACCTCGCCGCCGCGACCGAGCTGGTCGGGCTGACCTTCGAACGGCGCCATGCCTTGGACTCCGGAGCCGACGGGCTGGTCCCGGATCAGGTGACCGGCTCGTTCGCCGCGATCGCACACGCCGAGGGCCTCAGGTTGGAGGACGGCATCAGCCTCCGCGATCTCGCCTCTGCCCGTCCCGACGAGACCTCCGGGATCGAGTTGGCGCAGGTCATGGACGAGCTGCGCACTGCCGGAGTGAAGGTCAGCGAAGGCGACGAGCTCGTCGGGGCCTGGGACACGATGCGCCGGGGTGATAAGCAGGTGTTCACCGGCCGGGACCTGTCCTGGCCGGGAGCCGACTATCCGGTGCTGCCGACGGCGGACGTGCTCTTCGCGGCGGCGGTGGAAATGGAGGAGTCGCTCGGCACCACCTGGAAGACCGCCCGGCGTCTGGCCGCCTCCCTGGGCCTGCGGGTTCCGCCGCTGCCCAAGCCCCTGGCCGAGGCCGCTCCGGGGCCCGACGAGCGCCGGGCGCTCATCGACCCCGGCTTCGCCGACGACTCGGACGGCGAGTGGCAGGAGCCTCCCTGCTGGATGCCGCTCACTGCCGTGGGCCTGATCGAGTACGCCCGGGAGCGCTACCTGCCTCCGGCAGAGGCCTATCTGCGGCTCAGTCCCTTCCGCGCCCTGGGAGCCCTCGTCCCGGTCCTCGACGCAGCTGCGCTCGATGCCCTCCCCGACTCCGTGCCATACGTACAGGACGCGGTCGCCCTGGGCGAGGACCACCGGGTCTCGGACCCCAGCGGTCCCCGCGTCCCCCTCGACGTCGTCAGTGCCGCCGGGCGGCTCGGGGAGCCGGTCAGTACCACCTGGCGGCGCATCGCCCCGTACGTGCCGCTCGACCCCGGCCCCGCGGCCGTGATCGACTCCGTGCCGGACGTGCTGCCGCTGTGGCAGGACCTGATCGTGCTGTCCGTGCACTGCGACGGGCTGCTGCCCGCCCTGCACGGCACGGTGGGCGCCGAGCAGCTCGCGGTCGCCGCCCGGGCGGTGGGCGAGGACGCGGCCTGGGTCCGGGAGCGGCTGGCCCTCTACGCGGAGATGTTCGGGCTGAAACTTCCCGACCCGACGCAGGAAGCAGCGAGCGATGACTGACCCCGCCCCGCACGACGTGTCCCTCGCCTACGCCGAGACCTCTCTCGGTGACGTGGCTGCCGGCGGGTTCACCACCACCCCCGACCCGGGCGGCAACTCCACCACCCTGAGCGGTACGTGCCCCCGCTGCGCCGGTGCGACCGTCACGGTGTACCGCTACGGCATGCCCGGGCTCGGGACCAAGGGGCTCCGCAGCTGGCTCGGCGGGGCCAGGAGCCGGTCTGCCGAGTCCGAGGGGCCCCTGCGCTCCGAGGTGCACTTCTGTGAGTGCGGGCATGCCCATCCCGGGCTGCCCGCCGAGGCCGTGTTCATCGGCTGCGGGGCGAGTTGGCGGATCGGGGCCGCCCCGTGAGCGGCAGCGGCCGTTCCGATCGCCGTTGGGCCGAGCTGGCGCGGGAGTTGGAGTTCCAGCAGATCGGGCCGCTGCGTCGGCAGGCCGAGGGGTGGCGTACCGGGCTCACGGGCCTGACCGGGCTGTTGGCCGTGTTGACCGTGGTCAAGGGGCCGGACTCCCTGGCGGGTGCCGGGCCGGCCGTGCGGGTGGGCGCGACGGTGATGGTGGTGGCGGCGTACGTGCTGTTGCTGGCGGGGCTGCTGCTCGCGGCGCGCGCGGCGCACGGGCGGCCCGGCGAGGACATCCTGCTGGCGGGGCAGGCGCTGCGCCGCTGGACCGAGCGGGAGGTCGTACGGGTCACCCGGTCGCTGCGCTGGGCGGCGGTGTGCTGTGTGGCCGGGGTGGCGCTGGCGGCCGGGGCCCTGGTGGTGCTGTGGACCCTGTCGGAGCCGCCGGCCCGGAATCTGGTGCGGGTGACCACCGATACGGCGGAGGTCTGCGGGGAGCTGGTACGGGTCGGGCCGCAGGAGGTGGTGGTCACGGCCGGCAAGGGGGCGGTGAAGACCCGCCATGCGCTGCCGGTGGGACGGCTGGTGAGTGCCGTGCCCGTACAGGCCTGCGAGTGACCGGCTACGGGTAGCCGGTCCGGGCAGCGCGATCCGTGATCCGTTGATCCGTGATCCGTGGATCCCGCTGCCCGGCCTGCCGTCGCCCGGATCCGTCAGGTTTCCTTCTGGGCCAGCCGCAGGAGGTGGTCGGCCAGGGCCTGGCCGCCCTTGGGGTCGCGGCTGATCAGCATCAGGGTGTCGTCGCCGGCGATGGTGCCGAGGACCGCGTGCAGTTCGGCCTGGTCGATGGCGGAGGCGAGGAACTGGGCCGCGCCCGGCGGGGTGCGCAGGACGACGAGGTTCGCGGAGGCCTCCGCCGAGATCAGCAGTTCGCCGGAGAGGCGCCGCATGCGCTCCTCCTTGGCGGACTCGCCCAGCGGGGCCTGCGGGGTGCGGAAGCCGCCCTCGCTGGGCACCGCGTAGATGAGTTCGCCGCCGGTGTTGCGGATCTTCACCGCGCCGAGCTCGTCGAGGTCGCGGGAGAGCGTCGCCTGGGTGACGCTCAGCCCGTCGTCGGCGAGCAGCTTGGCCAGCTGGCTCTGGGAGCGGACCGGCTGCCGGTTGAGGATGTCCACGATCCGGCGGTGGCGGGCGGTGCGGGTCTGGGGAACGGCGGGTCCGCCCCCGGGTTCCGCCGCCTGGGGGGACCCCCAGCGCTCGTTGTCCTGCGCCTGGCTCATCGTCTTCTCATTCCCCGGTTCGTCCGTCCCCGTTGGCTGCGTCGAGGATGCCTGGCAGCGCCTGGACGAACGCGTCCGCCTCGGCCTCGGTGAGCACGTACGGGGGCATCAGCCGTACGACGTCGGGGGCGGGCGCGTTGACCAGGAAGCCGGCGTCCTGGGCCGCCTGCTGCACCTGCGGTGCGTGCGGCCCGGTCAGCACGATACCCAGGAGAAGGCCCTCCCCACGGACATGGGAGACCAGAGGGTGCCCGGTGGCCTCGATTCCGGAGCGCAGCCGCTCGCCGCGCGCCTTGACGCGGTCGAGCAGGCCGTCGGCGGCGATGGTGTCGATGACGGCGAGTCCGGCGGCGCAGGCGACGGGGTTGCCGCCGAAGGTGGTGCCGTGCTGGCCGGGCCGGAGGAGGTCGGCGGCGGGGCCGAAGGCGGCCACGGCGCCGATCGGCAGGCCACCGCCGAGGCCCTTCGCGAGCGTGACGAGGTCGGGGTCGACGCCCTCGTGGGCCTGGTGCTCGAACCAGTGGCCGCACCGCCCGATGCCGGTCTGGACCTCGTCCAGGACCAGGAGGGTGCCGGTGGCCCGAGTGATCTCGCGGGCGGCCTTGAGGTAACCGGCGGGCGGGACGACGACGCCGTTCTCGCCCTGGATCGGCTCGATGACGACGAGGGCGGTCTCCTCGGTGACGGCGGCGCGCAGGGCGTCGGCGTCGCCGTACGGGACGTGCGTGACGTCGCCGGGCAGCGGGAGGAAGGGGGCCTGCTTCTTGGGCTGGCCGGTGAGGGCGAGGGCGCCCATGGTGCGGCCGTGGAAGCCGCCGTCGGTGGCGACCATGTGGGTCCGCCCGGTCAGCCGGCCGATCTTGAAGGCGGCCTCGACGGCCTCGGCTCCGGAGTTGCAGAAGAAAATCCGGCCGGGGCGGCCGAAGAGCTGCAGCAGCCGCTCGCCGAGGGCGAGGACGGGCTCGGAGGCGTAGAGGTTGGAGACGTGGCCGAGGGTGGAGATCTGGCCGGTCACGGCGGCGACGATCGCGGGGTGGGCGTGGCCGAGGGCGTTGACGGCGATGCCGCCGACGAAGTCGGTGTACTGCTTGCCGTCGGCGTCCCAGACCTGGGCGCCTTCGCCGCGTACGAGGGCCACCGCGGGCGTGCCGTAGTTGTCGGTCAGTGCGCCCTGCCAGCGGGCCGCGTACGTCTCGTTTCCGGTGGTGCCGTACGTACCGGTGTCGGTGTCGGTCACTGCTGTTCCCCTCCCTGTGCGTCGGGCACGACCATCGTGCCGATGCCCTCGTCCGTGAAGATCTCCAGCAGGATCGAGTGCGGGACGCGCCCGTCGATCACGCGGGCGGTGCTGACGCCGCCGCGGACGGCGTGCAGGCAGCCCTGCATCTTGGGCACCATGCCGCTGGACAGCTCGGGCAGCAGCTTCTCCAGCTCGCTGACCGTGAGGCGGCTGATGACCTCGTCGCTGTTCGGCCAGTCCGCGTACAGGCCCTCGACGTCGGTGAGGACCATCAGCGTCTCGGCGCCGAGGGCTGCGGCCAGCGCCGCTGCGGCGGTGTCGGCGTTGACGTTGTAGACGTGTCCGTCGTCGGCGCTGCGGGCGATGGAGGAGATGACGGGGATCCGGCCGTCCGCCATCAGGGCCTCGATGGCTCCGGTGTCGATGGCGGTGATCTCGCCCACCCGGCCGATGTCGACGAGCTCGCCGTCGATCTGCGGGGTGTGCTTGGTGGCGGTGATGGTGTGGGCGTCCTCGCCGGTCAGGCCGACGGCGAGCGGCCCGTGCTGGTTGAGCAGACCGACCAGCTCGCGCTGGACCTGGCCCGCCAGGACCATGCGTACGACGTCCATGGCTTCCGGGGTGGTGACCCGCAGGCCGGCCTTGAACTCGCTGACCAGGCCCTGCTTGTCGAGCTGGGCGTTGATCTGGGGGCCGCCGCCGTGGACCACGACCGGCTTGAGGCCGGCCTGGCGCAGGAAGACGACGTCCTGGGCGAAGGCGGCCTTGAGGGCGTCGTCGACCATGGCGTTGCCGCCGAACTTGATGACGACGGTCTTGCCGTTGTGCCGTGTGAGCCAGGGCAGGGCCTCGATGAGGATCTGCGCCTTGGGCAGGGCGGTGTGCTTGCGGGCGGGGGTGTGGTCGCTCATGACGCGTACGCGCTGTTCTCGTGGACGTATTCGGCGGTCAGGTCGTTGGCCCAGATCACGGCGGACTCGGTGCCGCTGGCCAGGTCTGCGGTGATGCGGACCTCGCGGTCCTTCATGGAGACCAGGTCGCGGTCCTCGCCGACGGCGCCGTTCTTGCAGACCCAGACGCCGTTGATGGCGACGTTGAGCCGGTCCGGGTCGAAGGCGGCCCGGGTGGTGCCGATGGCGGAGAGGACCCGGCCCCAGTTGGGGTCCTCGCCGTGGATCGCGCACTTGAGGAGGTTGTTGCGGGCGATGGACCGGCCGACCTCGACCGCGTCCTGCTCGGTGGCTGCGCCGATGACCTCGATGCGGATGTCCTTGGTGGAGCCCTCGGCGTCGCCGATCAGCTGCCGGGCGAGGTCCTCGCAGACGGTGCGGACGGCCTCGGCGAAGGCCTCGTACGACGGGACCAGTCCGGAGGCGCCGGAGGCGAGCAGCAGCACGGTGTCGTTGGTGGACATGCAGCCGTCGGAGTCGACGCGGTCGAAGGTGGTGCGGGTGGCGGAGCGCAGCGCCTTGTCGAGGGTGGCGCTGTCGAGGTCGGCGTCGGTGGTGAGGACGACGAGCATGGTGGCGAGGCCGGGGGCGAGCATGCCGGCGCCCTTGGCCATGCCGCCGACGGTCCAGCCGTCCTGGCTGGCCGTGGCGGTCTTGTGGACGGTGTCGGTGGTCTTGATGGCGATGGCGGCGGCCTCGCCGCCGTCCTCGCTGAGCGCGGCGACGGCGGTGTCGACGCCGGGCAGCAGCTTGTCCATGGGGAGCAGGACGCCGATCAGGCCGGTGGAGGCGACGGCGACCTCGCCGGCGTTGTGCTCGCCGCCGAGGGCCTCGGCGACCTTCTCGGCGGTGGCGTGGGTGTCCTGGAAGCCGCGGGGGCCGGTGCAGGCGTTGGCGCCGCCGGAGTTGAGGACGACCGCGCTCACGGCGCCGCCGCGCAGGACCTGCTCGGACCACAGGACGGGTGCGGCCTTGACGCGGTTGGAGGTGAAGACGCCCGCTGCGGCCAGGCGGGGCCCGTTGTTGACCACGAGGGCCAGGTCCGGGTTGCCGTTGTCCTTGATTCCCGCGGCGATGCCCGCCGCGGTGAATCCCTGTGCTGCCGTGACACTCACGGTGCGACTCCGATCGAGGAAAGACCCAGGCTCTCCGGGAGACCCAGGGCGATGTTCATGCTCTGCACCGCGCCGCCGGCGGTGCCCTTGGTGAGGTTGTCGATGGCGCTGATCGCGATGATCCGCTGCGCCGCCTCGTCGTGGGCGACCTGGATCTGAACGGCGTTGGAACCGTGGACGGATGCGGTCGCGGGCCACTGGCCCTCGGGCAGGACGTGGACGAACGGCTCGTCCGCGTACGCCTTTTCGTACGCGGCGCGCACCGCCTCCGCGGTGGTGCCGGGCAGGGCCTTGGCCGAGCAGGTGGCGAGGATGCCGCGCGGCATGGGGACCAGGGTCGGGGTGAAGGAGACGCAGACGCGCTGCCCGGCGATCGGCGAGAGGTTCTGGACCATCTCGGGGGTGTGCCGGTGCACGCCGCCCACCCCGTACGGGCTGACGTTCCCCATGACCTCGGAGCCGAGCAGGTGGGGCTTGAGGGCCTTGCCTGCGCCGGAGGTGCCGGTGGCGGCGACGATGACGGCCTCGGGCTCGGCGAGCCGGGCCGCGTACGCCGGGTAGAGCGCGAGCGAGACCGCGGTGGGGAAGCACCCGGGGACCGCGATGCGCTTGGACCCCTCCAGCGCGGCGCGGCCTCCGGGCAGCTCGGGCAGCCCGTAGGGCCAGGTGCCGGCGTGGGGGGCGCCGTAGAACGCGTCCCAGTCGGCGGAGTCCTTCAGCCGGTGGTCGGCGCCCATGTCGACGACGAGGACCTCGTCGCCGAGTTCGGCGGCGACGGCCGCGGACTGCCCGTGGGGCAGGGCGAGGAAGACGACGTCGTGGCCGGCGAGGGCCTCGGGCGTCGTCGCCTCCAGGGTCCGGCCGGCGAGCGGCAGGAGGTGCGGCTGGAGGGAGCCGAGGAGCTGTCCGGCGTTGGAGTGCCCGGTCAGCGCGCCGATCTCCACTTCGGGGTGGGCCAGGAGCAGGCGCAGGAGTTCTCCGCCTGCGTATCCGCTCGCTCCGGCCACCGCTACACGTACCACCATCGGACCCTCCTCTTCGATGGCATGACTATACGTACCGCTGCAGTTTTATGCAATCGACTGGGTGATGGGGTGCCGTACCCATACGTTCGGCTCGACGTACGCCGCATAGCCCTGCTCGGGGTCGCAGTGGACCGGGGTCAGCGCGCCGGGGACGTGCACCGGCCCGGCGGTGTCGAAGGGCAGGCCCGTCCAGGTGCGCCAGTCGGCGAGGGAGCCGGTGATCGTCATCGACAGCGGAGCCACCGAGTCGATCACCCCGCCCGCGCGGACGTGGACCCGCAGCCAGGAGTCGTGCGGCAGGCCGTCCTCGCGGGTGCGGTACGCGTACTCCCGTATCGGGGTGTCCGGCTCGGCCGGCTTGCCGCTGGGGCGGACCGGGGCGACGACCTCGGCGAAGCCGCGCTCCCGGGCGTTGTCCCGCATCGCGGCCAGCATCAGCCCGGACAGGCCCTCGCCCTGGCGGGCGGTGTCGACGCTGATCTCGATCGCGCTGACCGTGTCGGGCGCGACGCCGCGCCGCAGGTCGGAGAAGGCCCACATCAGGACCTGGTCCCAGCCGCGGGCGGGCAGCACCCCGTCGCGGCCGGGAGCGTGCTGGGCGAAGGGGACGCTGAAGCCGCGGGCCACGACGGTGTCGCCCTCGGTGGCGATCAGGACGTACTCCGGCAGCTCGGCAACCATCCGCGGGTAGAGCAGCCAGGCCAGCGAGTCGTGCTGAGAGAAGGCGGGCCAGGAGTCGGCCATGTCCCACAGGCGGTCGGCGAGTTCGGGGCGCTGCGCGATGGTGGTGATCTTCAGTGCGGTCATGACCGCAGGTTAGGGCGGGTGGAGGAGGACACTCCAGCGGTTTAGACCGGGGCATCTCCAGCGGTTTAGGCCGGGGCACCCCAGCCGTTTAGGCCGGGGCCTGGAGCGAGAGGTGCCAGCGGCCCGACCAGCCGGTCAGGGTGACCGTGGACAGCGGGCGGACGTCGAGGTTCCAGTACGTCTGCGGGGCAGCCTGCAGCGCGTACACCAGGGCCGCCCGGATGACCGAGGGCTCGGCGACGGCGACGATGGCGCCGCCGTCGTCCGCGGGCCGGGTGTCGAGCCAGCCGCCGATGCGGGCGATGAAGGCGAGGAGGGATTCACCGCCGTGCGGGGTGGCGAGCGGGTCGGCGAGCCAGAGCTCGACCGCCCGCGGTTCGCGGGCCGCCACCTCGGCCAGGGTCAGGCCCCGCCAGCGGCCCATGTCGCACTCGCGCAGCGCGGGCTGGGCGAGCGGGGCGTAGCCGAGGGCACGGCCGGTGGCCCGGCTGCGCGGGCCGGGCGAGCAGTAGCGCAGTGCGGCGGCGCCCAGGGGCACGAGGCCGTGCGCGGCGGACTCCAGGGCGCGCCAGCCCGCCGGGTCCGGCGGGCGGTCGTCGTCGAAGCGCTCGGCGAGCAGGGAGCATCCACGGGCTGCGGCGACGAGCGAAACCCGAACGTTCATGCGGCGATGGTGAGCCGCGTGCCGCATGGGGTCAAGCGTCCGGACCGAGTCCGCTGCGCAGCCGCTGCACGGCCTCGCCGAGCTCGACCGCGCCGGAGACCCCGGCGAAGCCGATGCGCACGTACGCGGCCGGCGGCTCGGCGCAGAAGTACGGGCGGCCCGGGGTGACCGCGACGCCGGCTCGCAGGGCGGCCGCGGTGAAGTCGGTGTCGTCGGCCCCCTCGGCCAGTTGCACCCACAGCTGGTAGCCGCCGCTGGGCAGATGGGGCAGCCGCAGGGCCGGCAGTCCGCGGCGCAGGGCGCCGGCGAGCACGTCGCGGCGGTGGCGCAGTTCGGCGGCGACGGTGCGCAGGTGGCGCGGCCAGGCCGGGGCGCCGACCAGTTCGAGGGCGGCCTCCTGCAGCGGGCGGGGCACGAAGAAGCTGTCGACGACCTGGATGGCGCGCAGCCGGTCGAGGACCGGGCCGCGGGCGGCGAGCGCGCCCACGCGCAGGCTGGGCGAGGTGGCCTTGGTCAGGGAGCGGACGTGGACGACGACCCCGTCGTGGTCCTCGGCGGCCAGGGTCGCGGGCAGTGGCCCGGCGTCCTCGTGGGCGAGGGCGCGGGCGTAGTCGTCCTCGATGACGAAGGCCCCGGCGGCTCGGGCGATCCGCAGCACCTCGGTCCGCCGGGCGGGGGCGAGGACGGCGCCGGTCGGGTTCTGGAACAGCGGCTGGCATACGAACACCCGCGCGCCGGTGGCGTCGAAGGCGGCGGCCAGGAGCTCCGGCCGGACCCCCTCGGCGTCCACCGGGACCGGCACGGGCCGGCAGCCGGAGGCGCGGGCGATGGCCAGCAGCCCGGGGTAGGTCGGGGACTCCACCAGGACCGGCGCCCCGGGCGGGGCCAATGCGCGCAGGGCGGTGGTCAGGGCGCTCTGCCCGCCCGCGGCGACCAGCACGTCGGCGGCGGTGACGGAGCCGCCGATCTCGCGGGCGAACCAGTCGCGCAGCTCGGTCAGGCCCTCCATGGGCGGCCGGCCCCAGGCCCCGGGGCGCCGTCCGGCCCGGGCCAGGGCGGCGGCCATGGCCCGCTCGGGCTGGAGCGAGGGGTGCAGGTAGCCGCCGTTGAGCTCGATGACGCCGGGCGGCGGCGCGGCGAGGGACTTCAGCACCCCGGAGGCGTCGACGGAGCGGGGCACCACCTCGCCGGCGCCCTCCGCGCTGAGGGCGACCTCCTGCCAGGAGGTGTCGCCGGGCGCGGGCTCCGCGGTGCGCGGCCGGGCCCGGTACGCGCCGGCGCCGGGCCGGGTGACGACGAGCCCCTCGGCGGCGAGCTGGGCGAGGGCGCGGGAGACCGTGACGGGGCTGACCCGGTAGCGCTCGACGAGGGCCCGACTCGACGGCAGCTTTCCACCAATGGAGTAGCGGTTCAGTTCGGACCTCAGGGAAGCCGCCAACTCCGCCACACTGCTACGCTCTTGCATGACAGCACAGAATAGCGCTACCGGCTCCACCACGATAGCGGTCACCCCTCGCGGGGGCGCCCGGACCGCCCTGCCGGCCGACACCGGGACCGCCCTGCCGGCCGACGCCGGAGCCGCGCGCTCCGCCGGCCGCGGCCGCATCGGCAGCGCCCTCGGCGGCGGCACCGCGCTCGCCTTCGCCGGCGTCGTCGCGTTCTCGCTGACCTTCCCCTCCACCGCCTGGGGCCTGCACAGCTTCGGCCCCTGGTCGTTCGTCGCCGTGCGCAGCGTGCTCGCCGCCCTGATCGCGGGCGCCTTCCTGCTCGCCGGTCGGGTCGCGCTGCCCGCCCGCGAGCACTGGGCGGGCCTGGCGGTGGTGGCCCTCGGCGTGGTCGTCGGCTTCCCGCTGCTCACCACGCTGGCGCTGACCACCTCCACCACCTCGCACGCCGCCGTCGTGGTCGGGCTGCTGCCGCTCACCACCGCCGCCGTCTCCGCGCTGCGCACCGGGGCCCGGCCCTCGCGCCGGTTCTGGTGCGCGGCCGTGGCCGGCGCGGCCGTCGTCCTCGGCTTCACGCTGGCGCAGAGCGGCGGCGCCCTGTCGCTGGGCGACCTCTACCTCTTCGGGGCGCTGCTGGTCTGCGCGGCCGGGTACACCGAGGGCGGGCGGCTCGCCCGTACGCTGCCCGGTTGGCAGGTCATCGGCTGGGCGCTGGTGCTGTGCCTGCCGCTCAGCCTGGCCGGTTCGGCGGTGGGGCTGGCGTACGAGCCGGTGCACCTGACGGGGCAGGGCGTCGCGGGCCTGGTGTGGGCGGCGGCCGGCTCCTCGTTCCTCGGCCTGTACGTCTGGTACCGGGGCATGGCGGAGATCGGCGCCCCGCGGGCCAGCCAGCTCCAGCTCGCGCAGCCGCTGCTGACGCTGGTGTGGTCGGTCGGGCTGCTGGGCGAGCACCTGACGCCGGCCGCCCCGCTGGCCGCCTGCGGCGTGCTGATCTGCATCGCCGTGACACAGCGGGCTTAATCCGGGCGAATCGCCGTAAACTGCTGTCACCGGATCCAGACCGCCTCCGAGGAGGTCAACACATGCACGCAACCGAGGGCGACCAGCTGGTGCAGCACGGCAGAGTCGTGGGGCAGCACGACAAGGTCGGCGAGATCACTCAGGTACTGGGCGAGAACGGCACCCCTCCCTACCGGGTCCGTTTCCCGGACGGCCACGAGGCAGTCATGTCTCCGGGCCCCGACTGCGTGGTGAGGCACCCGGCGGAGCCCGGCCACTGACTCATCGCTTCATCCATCGCTTCATCGCGCCACCATCGCGTCACCGCGGCGGCACCGCCGTCGGGTAGTGGTCGGCAACGACCCGGGCCATGGCTCCGTTGGGGTCCGCGGCCACCTGCTTCGCCGAGAAGTAGACGTGGCCGCGGACCTCGGCGTATCCGCGGGCGAAGGCCAGGTGCCGGGACAGCTCGGCCGGGTCGCGCCAGGCGGGCTCGGGGCTGTTGCGGTCGCAGCGGTACAGCGCCTCCCCCACGTACAGGTCCACGCCGGTGCCGGCCACCGTCTGCGCCCACCAGGGGACGATCTTCGCGTAGTCGGCGGCCGGGTGGCCGATGTGCCAGTACGCCTGCGGCGCGACGTAGTCGATCCAGCGCTCCTTCACCCACGTGCGGGTATCGGCGTACAGGTCGTCGTACGTGCCCACGCCGGCCCGGGTGTCCGAGCCGAGCGGATCGCGGTCCTTGTTGCGCCAGACCGCGAAGGGGCTGATGCCGAACCGGGCCGCCGGCCGGATCTGCCGCACGCGGGCGGACATCTCGCGGACCAGGGTGTCGGTGTTGTTGCGGCGCCAGTCGGCTCGCGAGGCGAAACCGGCGCCGTGGCGCTCGAAGGCCTCGTCGTCGTCGAACTCCTCGCCCTCGACGGGGTACGGGTAGAAGTAGTCGTCCCAGTGGACCCCGTCCACCGCATGGCGGGAGACCGCGTCGAGCATGGCCTCCTGCACGAACGCCCGCACCTCCGGCAGCCCCGGGTTGTAGTACAGCTTGCCGCCGTACGCGACCGTCCAGTCGGGGTTGCGCCGGGCCGGGTGCGAGGGTGCGAGCGCCATGGGATCGGTGTGGTCGTTGGCGATGCGGTACGGGTTGAACCAGGCGTGCAGTTCCAGCCCCCGGGCATGGGCTTCGGCGACCGCGGTGCCGAGCGGGTCCCAGCCGGGGTCCCGGCCCTGCTCCCCCGTCAGCCACTGCGACCAGGGCTCGCGGGCGCCGGGCCACATCGCGTCGGCGGTCGGCCGGACCTGGAGGACCACAGCGTTGAGCCGGCGCTGCACGGCGGCGTCGAGGAGGGCGAGCAGCTGGGCGCGCTGCTCCCCGGCGTCCAGGCCGGTCTCGGAGGGCCAGTCGGTGTTCCCCACCGAGGCGATCCACATGCCGCGGAACTCGGCGGCGACGGCACCGCGCCCGTGGCCCGGCCGCCGCCCCTCCGCCCCGGCCGGCCCTTCCTCCGTCGCCCCCGCGCCCCCCGTCCCGCGCGCCGCCCCCGCGGTCCCCGTCGCGCCCGCCGGGGCCGCCGGCGTGGCGGCCAGCGCCGCTGCGGCTCCAGCCAGCAGACCCCGTCGTCCGATGTGCGCCATGTGACGACTCCGTTCCGTAGCGTGACATTGCGGTGCGTGGGGTCAGCATGCCCGCCCCGGCCCCGCATCAACGGCAGGGTCGGGGGTAACGTCGGGGGGCGTGGCGGGCGCCGGAACGCAGTTACCACTGCTCCAAACGGGGGACCCGCCAACGGATGAGCAGCGAAAGGCACGAAGTGACTGACCTCCCTTCCGACATCACCCGAGTCGGCGTAGTGGGCTGTGGCCAGATGGGTGCGGGCATCGCCGAGGTGTGCGCCCGCAGCGGTCTTGAGGTGAAGGTCGCCGAGACCACCGGCGAGGCTCTGGAGATCGGGCGGACGCGGCTGCACAACTCCCTGACGAAGGCCGCCGAGCGCGGCAAGATCAGCGAGGAGGAGCGGGACGCCACCCTGGCCCGGCTCACCTTCACCACCGACCTCGGCGAGTTCGCCGACCGCGACCTCGTCATCGAGGCCGTCGTCGAGAACGAGCAGGTCAAGACGGAGATCTTCCAGGTCCTCGACCAGGTGATCACCCGCCCTGACGCGATCCTCGCCTCCAACACCTCCTCGATCCCGCTGGTCAAGCTGGCCGTCGCGACCTCGCGGCCCGACCAGGTCATCGGCATCCACTTCTTCAACCCGGCCCCGGTGCAGAAGCTCGTCGAGCTGATCCCGGCGCTGACCACGGGCGAGGAGACCATCAAGCGCTCCGAGGCCCTGGTGCAGAACGTGCTCGGCAAGCACGCGATCCGCGCCCAGGACCGGTCCGGCTTCGTGGTCAACGCCCTGCTCGTCCCCTACCTGCTCTCCGCGATCCGGATGTTCGAGTCCGGCATCGCGAGCCGCGAGGACATCGACAACGGCATGGAGTTCGGCTGCGCCCACCCCATGGGCCCGCTGAAGCTCTCCGACCTCATCGGCCTCGACACGATCGCCTCGATCGCCGACTCGATGTACTCGGAGTTCAAGGAGCCGCTGTACGCCGCTCCCCCGCTGCTCCAGCGGATGGTCGACGCGGGCCGCCTGGGCCGCAAGACCGGCTCGGGCTTCTACCCGTACGGCTGAGCGGCCGGGCTCGACCGGGCCGGGGGGACGCGTACCGGCGCGAGCTGTGGTGTGAGAAGGACCTCGGTCGCCCTGGAACGCTCAGGAGGCGGCCGGGGTGCGGCTAGGGTCCCTCCGTGAAGAACCGCATCCCCCCACCCGCTCGGCCGTCGTCCACCGGGGCTCCGGCTGCCTCTCCGTCCCCGGCCGCCTCTCCGTCCCCGGCCGTCCCGCCGGCCCCGGCCGCCGCCCGGGGCTCCCGGCTCGGCTGGCTCGACGCACTGCGCGGCCTCGCCGCCCTGGTCGTGGTGATGCAGCACTTCGGCCTGCTGGAGATGCTGCCGCACGGGGAGTTCGTACGGCGGAACTTCGACATGGGCCTCTTCGGGGTCATGCTGTTCTTCATCGTCAGCGGCTACATCATCCCGGCCTCGCTCGAGCGCCGCGGCGACGTCCGGGGGTTCTGGATCGGGCGGATCTTCCGGATCCACCCGGCCCTGATCGTCACCCTGGCCTTCGCGAGCTTCATGCTGCCGGGCAGTGACGGCTCGATCCGGATCCTGCGCACCAGCGACGACCCGGCCTCGGTGACGGCGAACGGACTGCTGCTCCAGGACTTCCTCGGCGTCGTCAACGGCATGAGCGTCAGCTGGACGCTCTGCTACGAGATGGTCTTCTACTTCTTCGTCACCGCCCTGTTCACCCGCGGCCTGCACCGGCACAGCGCACCCATCGCGGCCGGCTGCGCCGCCCTCGCCCTGGCGGTCGGCACGGCCGTCGGGGAGCACCTCCTGACACCGGGCCCCGGCTCGGTACGGCCGCTGCTGCTGATCGTCACTCCCGTCGTGCTCGCGGGCTTCGCCGGAGTGCTCAGCGGCCGCCCGGGGCCCACCAGGGCGGGCGCCGTCCTGCTCGGCGGGCTCGGCCTGGTGCTGGTCACGCTGAACAGCCGGGCGCCCTGGTACGAAACCTGGACTATCTTCGCGACGATGTTCGCCGGGACGGCCGTGTACCGGGCGCAGCACGCCACGCGCAGGCGCACCCCGTCCCTCGTCGCCATCGGGTTCGTGGTCGTCGCGGGCACGCTGGTCGGATGGCTGTACAACCGGGGCGGCTTCGAGAACCACACGTGGACGACGGGCTGGATGTCCTGGTCCTCCGCCTACCTGGCCGCCTGGATCGTGTTCGGGCTCGGCTTCCTGCTCCGGGAGCGCCGCTTCCCCCGGGTGCTGACCTGGCTCGGCGCGATCAGCTTCTCCCTGTACCTGCTGCACTACCCGCTGATGCGCATGCTCGGCCCGCTGGTGGGAGTGCCACCGCTGCCGTCTTCGACGCTCGGCAAGTTCGTCTGGACCGGGCTGTTCCTCGCCGTCGTGCTGGCTGCGAGCCACCTGATGTACCGCCTGGTCGAGCTGCCGATGCAGAACCTCGGCCGCCGGGTCCAGCGGGCGGCGGCCCGCCGTTGGCCGGCCGCCGCACCGGCTGCCCCTGCCGTGCCGGTTCCCGCCCCGCGAGCCGGCGAGGACGGGCCGGCCCGGGTCGGCGCCACTGCGCGGGACGGCGGCTAGCCCAGGCGCAGGTGGTGCAGGAGCAGGAGGCCGGCCGCCATGTTGGCGGCCGGGACCTCGCCGCGGGCGATCATGTCCGGTACGAGTTTCAGCGGCACCCACTCGCGGCGTGAGGACTCGAAGCCGTCCTCCGGGTCGCCGACGTACGTGGCCCCCTCCGCCCAGTACAGGTGGTGGCGGGCATCGGTGAGGCCGTTCGACGGCTCCACCGTCATCAGGTGGTGGAGGGGCCCGGGCCGCCAGCCGGACTCCTCCTCCATCTCCCGGGCCGCGGCGGCAGCGGTCTCCTCGCCGTCCTCCACCACCCCGGCGGGCAGCTCCCACCCCCAGCTGTCGGTGATGAACCGGTGCCGCCACAGCAGCAGCACCTCGTTCGCCTCGTTGACGGCCGTGGCGGCCGCGACCGGGCGCAGCCGGATCACGAAGTGGTCCAGGTGTCGGCCGTCGGGGAGTTCCACATCGGCGAGGTTCACGTCGAACCAGCGGTTCTTGTACACGGTCTGCTCACTCAGGTTCGTCCACTGCACGGTATTGCCGCCTTCCGGATCGTCGGTGGCAACATGGCAGCAGGCGGAGGTGTCACAGCGGAACGCGCAGCGCCCCGTCGATGAGCCGGGCGGTCTCCTGCGCGCCGGAGCACCCGCTGTGCAGCAGCTGCTCGCGCACCGCCCGCAGCCGGTCCCGCAGCCGCAGCGACTCCATCCCCTTGGCCCGCTCGGCCATTTCGGCCGCGGCCGCCACGGCGCCGTCCGCCTCGCCCTGGCGCAGCTGGATCTCGCACAGCATGGCCAGCCGGTGGACCCGGCCGCGGTCGTGCGCGGGCGTGCCGACGGCGGCGGTCGCCTGCTCGTGCGCGGCGTCCAGGTCCCCGAGGCTCAGGAGGGCCTCCGCCACCTGTACGTTGACCAGCCCGGGCTGGACGTACCCGGTCTCGTCGGGCTCCGAGCCGGGCGAGATCCGCTCGGCGGCCGCCTCGGCGTGCCGGATGCAGGTCAAGGCGGCGGCGGGGTCGCCTAGTTGGGCGTACGCCTTGGCCTGCATCGCGTACAGGTCGGCCGCCAGGGCCGGGGTGGTGTGCCGGCCCGCGGCGCGCAGGGCCGCCTCGGCGAAGGCCACGGCCTGGCGGTGCTCGCGCAGGTGCAGGGACTGGTTGACGAGCAGGGCGATGACGTACGCGCCGAGCCCGCGGTCGCCGCTGGCCTTCGCGAGCCGCAGCGCCTGGTGGAAGTAGCGCTGGGCCAGGCCGTGGGCGTCGGAGTCGTACGCGCAGATCCCCGCCACCGCCACCAGGGAGCCGGCGGCCCGGTGCAGCCGGCGGCCCAGGTCGTCGGGGTAGCTCCCGCGCAGCATCGGCGCGGTCTCACTGCCGAGGAAGCGGACGATCCGGGCGCGGGTGGCGACTCCGCCGGCCCGGCGGTACATCAGTTCGTAGTGCGCGCGGGCCGCCCGCAGGATCTCGATGTGCTCGGGGCCGATCCGGCGGGGCCCGTCCCGGGAGACGTCGGCGTCCTCGGGCGGGTTCTCCCACTCCCAGACCGGGATCACCGCCGGGGTGCCGGTGAGGGCCTCCGCGGTGAGCAGCGGGAAGCGGCCCTGCTCGTCGCTGCGCCACAGGGCGGCGGCCCGGTCGACGAAACCGCTGAGCGGGGAGGCGTGCGGGGCGGCGGCCTGGCCGGGCAGGCCGAGCCCGACGTCGTCCAGGGAGACCGGGCGGCGCAGCCGGCTGCCGAGCACCTCGCAGATCAGGTCCGGGACCTGGCCGCGGGGGCGCTGCCCCTTCAACCACCGGGTCACGGCGGTGTGTTCGTACCGCAGTGCGAGTCCTCGGGACCTGCCCGCCTGGTTCACGTGCGCGGCGAGTCCGGCGCGGGACATGCCCGCCTCGGCGAGGAGGGCGTCGAGCAGGGCATTGGGCTGCATGGACCCCTCCAAGGGCTCTTCGGTCCGGCCCGCTCCCAGGCTAGTGGCTGGGCGGTGCGCGGGGGTGAACTCCGTTGGATTCACACGGGGTGTGAAGTGAGTACGCGCATAAATGCGATACGCACCCTGCCGGGGAGGGGGGTGGGGGCGGTTCACTGAAGAGCCTCGCCAGAGAGGCAGCCCGGGTCGTCGGCTCCCCCTCGTACAGTGCGACGACCCGTCACCGCGTCGCCCGTTCCGCTGTCTGCCCGACACTCCACGGCGGGCGGGCGACGCGCCTCGGCTCCGCCGGGGCCCGGTTGGTCGCCGGGTTCCGGCCGGGAGCCGGGCGGACCGCGCGCCGGGCCCTCCCACCGGGGCCCGGCGCGCGCTCCCACGCTCCCGCTGCGCGGAGCCGTTCCCCACCCCGCCCCTTCCCGAAACCGGGCTGCGCCCGGACCATCAGCCCCGCCGACGTTTGAGGCACGGGGTCTGGGGCGGAGCCCCAGTTTCGGGAAGGGGCGGGGAGGGGACTGGCCCCCCGCAGGGGCGGGCCCGGTGGGCACATGAGTGAGGGGCGCAGCCCCGGGTGGGGTGCGCCCCTCGAAGGGGGTACGGCTACGCGCCGCGGAGGACCGCGCCGGTGCGGTCGCCGGCCAGCGCCACCGCCGCGTCACGGGCGGCCGTGGACTCCTCGACCTTCAACGTCCGGTCGGCCGCGCGGAAGCGCAGGGCGTAGGCGAGGGACTTCTTGCCCTCGCCCACCTGGTCGCCGGTGAAGACGTCGAACAGGCGCAGGGATTCGAGGAGTTCGCCCGCGCCTTCGCGCAGGGCGGCCTCGACGTCCGCCGCCGGAACCGACGCGTCGACGATCAGCGCGACGTCCTGGGTCGCCACCGGGAAGGTGGAGATCCGGGGCGCCTGCACGGCCTCGCCGCCGGCCGCCTGCAGGCGGTCCAGGTCGAGCTCCATGGCGCTGGTGCGGGCCGGCAGACCCAGGGCCTTGACGACGCGCGGGTGCAGCTCACCGGCGTGGCCGATGACCTGCTCGACGCCGTCGAGGGTGACGACCAGCTCGGCGCACCGGCCCGGGTGCCACGGCCCGTACTGCCCCTGCCGGACGACCAGCTCGGCACCGGCCTCGGCCGCCAGGGCGCGGGCGGCCTGGACCGCGTCCGCCCAGTCGGCGGGACGGCCCTTGCCCCACCAGCCGGCCTGCTCGCGCGCCCCGGCCAGCACGACGGCGGCGTACCGCGGCTGCGCGGGCAGCGCGGCGTCGAGCGTGGCGACCTCCTCGTCGGTGGGACGGCGGTCGACGGGCAGCCGCACCGCGACGCCCGGCTCCTCGCCGGCCCGGAAGACCAGGCCGGTCTCGAAGAGGGCGAGGTCGTGGCTGCCGCGGCTGTCGTTGCGGCGCAGGGCGCCCAGCAGCCCCGGCAGCAGCGTGGTGCGCAGCGCCGGCTCCTCGTCGGAGAGCGGGTTGACGAGCTTGACCACTCGGCGGGCGGCGTCGTCGCCGGCCAGCTGGAGCTGGTCGAAGACGCCCTCGCCGATGAACGGGTAGTTCAGCGCCTCGACGTAGCCGGCGCCGGCCAGGGCCCGCCCGGCCCGGCGGTGCAGCTGCTGACGGGCGGTGAGGCCGCGGCCGGAGGGCACCTGGGGCAGGGTGGAGGGCAGGTTGGCGTACCCCTCGAGCCGGATGACCTCTTCGGCGAGGTCGTTCGGCTCGGCGAGGTCGGGCCGCCACGACGGGACGGTGACGACGAGCTCGTCCTGGCCGTAGACGTCGCAGCCGACCTCCTGCAGGCGGCGCACGACGGTCTCGCGGCCGTAGGCGACGCCGGCGACCTTGTCGGGGTGGTCCGCGCGCATGGCGATGGTGCGCGGGGCGCCCGGGGCGGTGAGCTCGGTGACGCCGGCCTCGGCGGTGCCGCCGGCGAGCAGCACGAGCAGGTCGACGGTCCGCTGGGCGGCCGCGGAGGCGGCCTGCGGGTCGACGCCGCGCTCGAAGCGCTTGGAGGACTCCGAGGACAGCTTGTGGCGGCGGGCGGTTCGGGAGATCGTGATCGGGTCGAAGTGCGCGGCCTCGATCACGACGTCCGTGGTGCCCGTGACCTGGCCGGTCTCGGGGTCGGTGACGGAGTCGGCGATCTCGGTGTTGGCGCCGCCCATGACACCGGCGAGGCCGATCGGCCCGCTGCTGTCGGTGATCACCAGGTCCTCGGCGTCGAGGGTGCGCTTGACGCCGTCGAGGGTGGTGAACTTCTCGCCCTGCTCGGCCCGGCGGACGCCGATGGCGCCGTCGAGGCGGGAGCGGTCGTACGCGTGCAGGGGCTGGCCGAGCTCCAGCATCACGTAGTTGGTGACGTCCACGGCGAGGGAGATCGGGCGCATGCCGGCCTTCTGGAGGCGGCGCTTGAGCCAGATCGGGGACTTCGCCTCGGGGTCCAGGCCCGTGACGGTGCGCGCGGTGAAGCGGTCGCAGCCGACCGGGTCGGAGATCTTGACGAGGTAGCCGTAGGAGTTGGGGGCGGGCACGTCGAGCAGCGCCGGGTCGCGCAGCGGCAGGCCGTACGCGGTGGCGGTCTCGCGGGCCACGCCGCGCAGGGACAGGCAGTAGCCGCGGTCGGGCGTGACGGCGATGTCGAGGACCTCGTCGCGCAGCTCGAGCAGCTCGATGGCGTCGGTGCCGACCTCGTGCTCGGGCGGCAGCACGATGATGCCGTGCGTGCCGTCGTCGCCCATGCCGAGCTCGTCGCCGGAGCAGATCATGCCGTGCGAGTTCTTGCCGTACGTCTTGCGGGCGGCGATCGCGAAGTCGCCGGGCAGGACGGCGCCGGGCAGCGCCACGACGACCTTGTCGCCGACGGCGAAGTTGCGGGCACCGCAGACGATCTCCTGCGGCTCGCCGGTGCCGTTGGCGGAGCCGACGTCGACGGTGCAGAAGCGGATCGGCTTCTTGAACTCGGTCAGCTCCTCGATGGTCAGCACCTGGCCGACGACGAAGGGGCCGGTGAGGTCGGCGCCGAGCTGCTCGACGGTCTCGACCTCCAGACCGGCGTCGATGAGCTTGGCCTGGACGTCACGACCGGTCTCGCCCGCAGGCAGGTCGACGTACTCCCGCAGCCAGGAAAGCGGGACGCGCATCAGATCTCCATCCCGAAGGGCCGGGTGAACCGGACGTCGCCTTCGACCATGTCTCGCATGTCTTCCACGTTGTGCCGGAACATCAGCATCCGCTCGATGCCGAAGCCGAAGGCGAACCCGCTGTACTTCTCGGGGTCCACGCCGCACGCGGTGAGCACCTTGGGGTTGACCATGCCGCAGCCGCCCAGCTCGATCCAGCCCTCGCTGGAGCAGGTGCGGCAGGGGCGCTCGGGGTTGCCCACCGACTCGCCGCGGCACACGTAGCACTGCATGTCCATCTCGGCGGACGGCTCGGTGAACGGGAAGAAGTTCGGGCGCAGGCGGGTGGTGACGTCGTCGCCGAAGAGCGCCTTGACCATGTGGTCGATGGTGCCCTTGAGGTCGGCCATGGTCAGGCCCTCGTCGACGGCGAGGAGCTCGACCTGGTGGAAGACCGGGGTGTGCGTGGCGTCGAGCTCGTCGGTGCGGTAGACGCGGCCCGGGCAGACGACGTACACGGGCGGCTCGCGGCGCTCCAGCAGCGAGCGGGCCTGCACCGGCGAGGTGTGGGTGCGCAGCACGACGCCGGACTCGTCGCCCTCGACGCCCTTGGGGCCCTGGACGAAGAAGGTGTCCTGCATCTGCCGGGCCGGGTGGTCGGGCGTGAAGTTGAGGGCGTCGAAGTTGAACCACTCCGCCTCGACCTCGGGGCCCTCGGCGACCTCGTACCCCATGGCCGTGAAGACGTCCGCGATGCGGTCCATCAGCGTGGTCAGGGGGTGGCGGGCGCCGGCCGGGACGCGGTCGTACGGCAGGGTGACGTCCACCGCCTCCTCGACGAGCACGCGCTCGTCGCGCTCGGCCTCGAGCTGGGCGAGGCGCTCCGCGAACGCCTTGTTCACCGCGCCGCGGGCCTGGCCCACGCGCTTGCCCGCCTCGGCCTTGGCCTGCGGGGGCAGCGCGCCGATCTCGCGGTTGGCGAGGGCCAGCGGCGAGGTGCCGCCGGTGTGGGCGGTCTTCGCGTGCGCCAGTGCGTCGAGGTCGCCGGCGGCCGCGAAGGCGGCGAGCGCCTCGTCCCGCATGCGCTCGATCTCTTCCGGTTTCAGTGCCTCGACCTCAACAGGGTCGTACGACTTGTTCGGTGCCGACATCTCTTCCCGTGCTTCCGATGGGCTGGCTGGAGGTCCCCGCGACTCATGGAGCTCGATACAAGGACACAAAGGTGCCAAAGGACGAGTCTACGGGCCGCGGGGGGGCGGAGGAGCCCGTGGGCCGCCTGGCGAGACGCTCCGCAGTGCTACTGCGTGAGGTACGCGGGCGCGCCGACGGGCAGGATAAATCGGAATTCCGCGCCGCCGCCGGGGCCGCGGCCGACGGTGATGGTGCCGCCGTGGGCTTCGACGATGCCCTTGACGATGTACAGGCCCAGGCCGGTGCCGCCGCGTTTGCTGCCGCGCCAGAAGCGGGTGAAGACGCGGCCCATCGACTCCTCGGGGATACCGGGGCCCTCATCGGTCACGGTGACGGCGGTTCCCTTCTCGGTCTTGCCCGCTGCGTTCGTCAGGCTGGTCGGCGCTACGTCGATGGTGACGGTTCCCTCGCCGTGGCGCACCGCATTTTCGAGCAGGTTGCCGAGGATCTGGTCGATCTTGTCGGGGTCGGCCCACAGGTCGGGCAGGGCGCGGCTCACCCGCACGAGGAACCGGTCGGGGGCCTGGCCGTTCGCGGTGAGGGCCTGGACGTGGCGGCCGACGGCCGTGGCGATGTCGACGGGCTGGCGGCGGACCTCCAGGCGGCCGGAGTCGATGCGGGAGATGTCGAGGAGTTCGGCGATCAGGCGGGTGACGCGGTTGGCGTCGGCGTCGACGGTCTCCAGCATCAGGCGCTTCTGGTCGTCGGTGAAGCGCTCCCATTTGGCGAGGAGGGTCGCGGTGAAGCCCTTGACGGAAGTCAGCGGGGAGCGCAGCTCGTGGGCGACGGTCGCGATCAGCTCGGCGTGGCTGCGCTCGGTACGGCGGCGGGCCTCGGTGCCGCGCAGGGTGACGACGAGCCGGTGCAGCGGGCCGGTGGGGTGGGCGCGGATGTACCGGGCGGAGACGAGGACCTCGCGGCCGCCGGGCAGCAGCAGGTTGCGCTCGGGCTGGCCGCGGCGGGTGGTGAGGCCCCCGTACGGGTCGGTCAGCGCCCACCAGCGGCGGCCGTCGAGGTCCTCCAGCGGCAGGGCGCGCTCGATGCGGGCGCCGAGGGCCTCGGCGGGGGCGAGGGCGGTGAGGCGGGCGGCGGCGGAGTTGAAGCAGATCACGCGGCCGCTCTGGTCGGCGACGACGAGCCCGTCGGGCAGGTCGTCGGGGTCGATCCCGAGGTCCGTCGACTCGGCGGCGGGCCCGGGGGCGGACTCGGCGGCGGGCCCGGGGGCGGCCGCCGCCGGGGACGGCGTCCCGGCCGCCCCCACGGCCCCTGGCGAGCTGTTCGTACCGACGGTCATGTCCCCGTACCCCACATCTCCGAGGAGCGCAGTGGGCTCCCCGGGCCGCCACATTACTAGCTGGGGGTCACGGAGCGGCACCCTCCGGGCGCCCGCTGTGCACGGGCGGAGGCGTACAGGCACACGGCGGCGGCCGTGGCGAGGTTCAGGCTCTCGGCCTTGCCGTGGATCGGGACGCGTACGACGGCGTCGGCGAGGGCCCGGGTCTCCTCGGGCAGGCCCCAGGCCTCGTTGCCGAAGACCCAGGCGGAGGGGCCGCCCATGGTGCCGGCGTCCAGTTCGGCGTCGAGGTCGTCCTCGCCGGCCCCGTCGGCGGCCAGGATCCGTACGCCCGCGGCCCGCAGCCCCTCGACGGCCTGCTCGACGGGCACGCCGACGGCGACGGGCAGGTGGAAGAGGGAGCCGACGGAGGCGCGGACGGACTTGGGGTTGTACAGGTCCACGGAGGCGTCGGTCAGGACGACCGCGTCGGCCCCGGCGGCGTCCGCGCAGCGCAGCACGGTGCCGGCGTTGCCGGGATCGCGGACGTGCGCGAGGACGGCGACGAGCTTGGGCCGGGCAGCGAGGATGTCCTCGAAGGGCGAGTCGAGGAAGTGGCAGACGCCGACGAGCCCCTGGGGGGTGACGGTCTGCGAGACCTCGGCGAGGACCTCGTCGGAGGCGTAGTGGACGCGGGCGCCGGCCTCGCGGGCGGCCGTGACGATCTCGGCGTAGCGCTCGGCGGCCTCGACGGTGGCGAACAGCTCGATCAGGGTCGCGCCCGTGGCTCCGCGGTGCGCGACGGCCTCGCGCACGGCCTGGGGGCCCTCGGCGAGGAAGCGGCGCTCCTTGGTGCGGAAGTTGCGCCGCGCCAGGCGCCTGGCGGCGGCCACCCGCGGGGATCGGGGGGAGATCGGCTCGGCGGGGGCGGGGGTACCCATGGGCGGTCGGCTCGCTTCCGTACGTACTGCGGTGTGGCGTGGGGCTGGTCGGCTACAACGCACCGGACCCGCAGGCACGGGGCCTGCGGGTCCGGGCTGAAGCCAGTGAAGGGCTTGTCGCGCGCGTGGTGCTTAGGCGGCGGCGGGGGCCTTCGGGGCGTTCACGTCGGCCGGGAGCGCCTTCTGGGCGACCTCGACCAGCGCGGCGAACGCGTTGGCGTCGTTGACGGCCAGCTCCGCCAGGATCTTGCGGTCCACCTCGACGTTGGCGGCCTTCAGACCCTGGATGAGGCGGTTGTACGTCATGCCGTTCTGGCGGGCAGCGGCGTTGATGCGCTGGATCCACAGCTGACGGAAGTCGCCCTTGCGCTTCTTGCGGTCGTTGAAGTTGTAGACCAGCGAGTGGGTGACCTGCTCCTTGGCCTTGCGGTACAGGCGCGAACGCTGACCGCGGTAGCCGGAGGCCGCCTCGAGGATCGCCCGGCGCTTCTTGTGGGCGTTTACTGCCCGCTTGACGCGTGCCACTTTTTAACTCCTTGTAGCGGGGCCGCGGGTGTCTTCACACGGCCCGAAAGTTCGATGGGGTACCGGTCTCGGCGTCCCTGGCCCCGGCGGTCGCCGGAGCGGGGGGACGTCAGATGCCGAGAAGCTTCTTGATCTTCGCGGCGTCGCCCGGGGCCATCTCGGCGTTGCCGGTGAGGCGACGCGTCAGCTTGGACGACTTGTGCTCGAGCAGGTGGCGCTTGCCGGCGCGCTCGCGGAGCACCTTGCCGGAGCCGGTGACCTTGAAGCGCTTCTTGGTACCGCTGTGCGTCTTGTTCTTCGGCATGGCGCCGTTATCTCCTCGTCGGTGGCGTCCCCACCGGTCCGGTACCGGACCGGCTTGCGGGAACGTCATGTTGTGTCGGGTGATCCGGGACAGGCTGCCCCGGAATCAGGCCTCGGCCGGAGCCTCGGGGGAGGCGTCCTCGGTGGCCTCGGCGGAGGCGACCCCGGTGTCCTCCGCGGCGGCGGCTCCCTTGGCGGAGTCGTCGGCGGCGGCACCCTGGCGCTCGGCCTTGCGGGCGGCCTGCGCCTCGCGGGCTTCGGCCATCGCCTCGGTCTTCTTCTTGTGCGGACCGAGGACCATGATCATGTTGCGGCCGTCCTGCTTCGGGTTCGACTCGACGAAACCGAGCTCCTGGACGTCCTCCGCCAGGCGCTGCAGCAGTCGGTAGCCGAGCTCCGGCCGGGACTGCTCGCGACCACGGAACATGATCGTGATCTTGACCTTGTCGCCCTGCTTGAGGAACCGAACGACGTGACCCTTCTTGGTGTCGTAGTCGTGCGGGTCGATCTTCGGCCGGAGCTTCATCTCCTTGATGACCGTGTGCGCCTGGTTCTTGCGCGCCTCACGGGCCTTCATGGCCGACTCGTACTTGAACTTGCCGTAGTCCATGAGCTTGCAGACCGGCGGGCGTGCAGACGCTGCGACCTCAACCAGGTCCAGGTCGTACTCCTGCGCGAGTTCAAGCGCCTTCGCAAGCGGGACGATGCCCACCTGTTCGCCGCTGGGACCGACGAGTCGCACCTCAGGGACACGAATCCGATCGTTGATGCGGGGCTCGGTGCTGATGGATCCTCCTCGGTAGCACCACACGACTGTCCGGGAGACAGCCGCTGACGTCTTGTGTCGTCTACGACCAACCGCGGCGGAACACGAAAAATGCCCCGACGGGCACAGGCAGGGGCTCCAATACAACCGGAGCACCGCCGCGTGCGAACCGCGGGGCGCAGACTCGGGCAGCTTTCCATCGTCCGTACGGAACGATGGATGCCACCTGACCGGTGACCCGCCGCCCCGGAGGGCGGTCAGGTGGGAGAACGGAGCCTCCACTTGTGGGCCGGGGACATGCGTCTCCGGCCGGTCGTTAGCCCAATATAGCATTCCGCGCCAGGTCCGCTCACCCGGCGGCCTGCGGAGCGGGGAGCTCCGCGGCCCGGCTTATCGTGTGAGGCATGACTGACGCGACCCCCACCCCCGACGCCGCGGCCGAGCAGGCCGGCCACGCCCACCAGGCCGACCAGG
This sequence comes from Streptomyces sp. NPDC032472, assembly GCF_040636955.1. Lineage (NCBI taxonomy): Bacteria > Bacillati > Actinomycetota > Actinomycetes > Kitasatosporales > Streptomycetaceae > Streptomyces > Streptomyces sp. NPDC032472. Next base: position 14,469 of record NZ_JBEZVK010000052.1, on the reverse strand, counting down.
CTCCCGACTACGACGCCATGACCCGTGACATCGCGGACGTGCCCGCCGTCGAGGTGATCACCACGGTGGCCGTGCACCTGCTGAGCGCCGCGGCGGTCAACCTGGGTCTGGACAAGCCGGACTCCGAGCACAAGGACCTCGACGAGGCCCGCAAGCTGATCACGGCCCTGGCCGGCCTGGTCACCGCCAGCGCCACCGAGATCAGCTCCTTCCACGCGGCCCCGCTGCGCGACGGCCTGAAGTCGCTGCAGCTGGCCTTCCGCGAGGCCTCGATCGTGCCGGACGAGCCGGGCCAGGGGCCGGGCGAGAAGTTCACGGGGCCGGTCTTCGCGTAGGCCGTACCAGGCCGGGCCGGGACGGTACGGGGCCGGTATCGGCCGGCCGCGGGACATGCGCAAGGGCCGGGGCGGCGTTCGCCCCGGCCCTTCCGCATGTCCCGGTCAGCGGGAGCGGGAGTACAGCGGCTCGCCGGGCGGAGCCGGGGCCGTCTCCGGGAGCAGCGCCAGGTCCAGGCCGCGCACCAGCCGGGCCCGCAGCGTCTCGTCGGCCGCCAGCGCCTCGGCGACGCGGCGGGCCGCGGCGGGGGCCTCGGGGCCGGCGGCGAGCACGATGGCCAGGGTCCCGTCGGAGTCCGCCCCGCCCGGGCCGAGGTGGGCCCCGAGCACGGCCGGCTCCGCGGCCACCGCGGCCCGTACGGCCTCCCGTACGGCGGGATCGGCCAGCGCGTCGGTGTCGGTGCGGCCCTCGGCCAGCGCGAGCAGCGCGGGGCCGGTCAGCTGGTAGGCGACGGGGCCGGCCAGGTCCAGGACCACGGTGTCGGCCTTCTCGTGCGCGGCGGCGGCCAGCGCCTGGTGCAGCGGGACGGCGACCGGGCGGGCGGCCGGGTCCCACAGGGCGAGCGAGGCGGTCGAGGTGAAGGCGGGCAGGGCCCGGCGGTCCCCCGCGCGCAGGGTCGGCACGGCCATGTCGCTGGTCTTCTCGCGCTTCAGGCCGGTCTCCGGGTCGGTCTCGACCTCGCCGAGGACGGCGACGACCGGGACGAGCAGGCGGGCTCCCTTGAGCGCGGCCAGCACCTCCGGCTCCTTCGCCCGGTCCTCGGACCAGGCGGCCAGGGCCGCGCTCAGCCGGGGGTCGGCGGATCCGTCGTCGTCGGAGAAGCCGGGGTCGGGAATGTTTTTGTTCGCCACAGTTACCCGACCCTATCCCGCCGTGTCCGCCGGGCCGCGGGCGGTGCGGGTGCGCGCGGGGCGGGTACGACGTGCGGTGCGGGTACGTGCGGTGCGCGGGCGGCGGGCCAGTACGGCGGCCACCGCGAGCAGCGCCAGCCCGGCTCCCGCGGCCACCGGGACGCGAAGCCCCTCGCCGGGCGCGGCGGCGCGCGCCGGGTCGGGGCCGGGGCCGGGGCCGAAGTACCGCTGCGTGGCCGCGACGGGCACGGGGACCGGCGGCTCGGGGTGCAGCGCCCCGGCGGCCTGGAGGGCGGCGACCGGGTCGACCAGGCCGTGGCCGCGGGAGTCGTCGCGGCCGCCGGCCGGGGTGTCGGAGGCGGTGTCCTCCAGCAGCTTCTTGATCTGGGCCGGGGACAGGTCCGGGTGCGCGGACCTGATCAGGGCCACGGCGCCCGAGACGAACGCGGCGGCCGCGCTGGTGCCCCAGCCCTCGTAGTAGGCGCGGTCGGGGTCGGCGATGACGACGTCGACGCCGGGGGCACTGACGGTGGCGTACCAGTTCCGGGTGGAGAACGGGGCCTTGCGGCCGCTGCGGTCGACGGCGGTGACCGCGATGACGCCGGGGTAGGCGGCCGGGTAGGAGACGCGGTCGCCGTCCCGGCCGCCGTTGCCGGCGGAGGCGACCACGACGACGCCCTTGGCGAGGGCGTACTGGACGGCCTCGTCCTCGGCGGGCTCGTGGTGCGCGGAAGCGCTGTCGTCGCCGAGCGAGAGGTTGATCACGTCGGCGCCGTGGTCGGCGGCCCAGCGGATGCCCTCGGCGAGGGCGGCGCCCTTGCTCTCGCGGGCCTGGGCGCGGCCCGCGTCGCCCTCTTCGAGGATCACGCGGACCGGGAGGATGCGGGCCTGCGGGGCGAGGCCGAGGATGCCCTGGCGGCGGTTCCGGCCGTGGCCGTGCCCGGCGATGATCCCGGCCATCGCCGTGCCGTGGCGGGCCCAGGCGCGGTCGCCGGGGCCGGCGCCGAGGCCGACCAGGTCGGCACCGTCGAGGACCTGCCCGGCCAGGTCGGGGTGGGCGGGGTCGACGCCGGTGTCGAGGACGGCGACGGTGACGCCGCCGCCCTGGGTGGTGCCCCAGGCCTCCTCGGCGCGCAGGGCCGTCAGGGCCCACTGGCGGTCGCGGACGGAGTCGGCGTCGGCGGCGGCCGGGGGTGCGGTGGTGGCCGCCGTGGCGGCGAGGGCGAGTCCGAGGGCGACTGCGGAGCCGAGTACGCGGGAACGCCTCACCGGCCACCGCCGCCCGGCTCGGCGGACGGGGCGGCGGCCAGCTCCCGTACGGTGCGCTCCAGGCGTTCGCCGACCGCCTTGGCGCCGTGCCCCAGGCCCGCCTGGGCGACCGCGCCGGTGGCGTCCTTGCGGAGGGCGTCCGCGGCGGGGACGGGCGCGGGGACGGTGCGGCCGTCGGCGAAGGCGGAGACGGTGTAGACGACCACCGGGGCGTCGGGGAGCACGGCCGCGGTCCAGGCGGCGCGTCGGCCGTCGCCGAAGCCGTAGGCCGGCGGCGCGGTGAGGCGGCCGTCCAGCGCGGCCATCGCGGGGGCGTCGGCGGGGGTGAAGACGAGGCCGACGGCGACGAGGGAGCTGCGGGTGGCGTCGCTGTAGGTGGCGCGGAGCACGCGGGTGCAGCCGGTGGGGGCGAGGGCCGCCTGCCAGTCGGGGGTGAGCGCGGGCCCGCACTCGGAGTCGGGGGCCAGCGCGACCCGCGTCCAGGTGCGGTCGGCTCCGCCGGGGCCGGTGTCGGGCGCCGCCAGGACGGGCGGGAAGAGGGTGTCCACAGGGGCCGTGTGCCACAGCGAGCCGGCCCGGCGGTAGGCGGCCTCGGCGGACGGGGGCCGGTGCGCGGCGTGTTGCTCGGCCCAGGCGCCGAGGGCTGCGCCGCCGAGGCAGCCGATCCCGAGGACCGCGCAGAGCACCGCGCCCAGGGCCCGCCCGGGCGCCGCACCACGGCCCGCCTCGGAGCCGGGTTCGGCGGGCGCCGCGGGCTCCGCTGTCGACGTGCTCATCCGGCGGCTCCGCCCCCCGTTTCCATCCGGCTGCCTCCGCCGTACTCTACGCGTCCCACCCGCCGCACCGCGCCCGCCTCAACCCCGGCGAGCCTCCCCCCGCCCGGGGCCGCATCCTGCCGGGCAGGACCCGCACGCCTCAACCGCCGCCGAGGCTGGGAAATGATCCCCGCCCCCGGGCCACGTCCTGCCCGACAGGCCCCCGCGCCTCAAACGCCGGCGAGGCTGGCATTGCCCAACCCCCGACCGCCCCGGCGACCGTGACTCCGCATCGCCTCAAACGCCGGCGGGGCTGAAATGGCCCCAAAGTGCGCCCCGCCCGGCAGGGGCGGGCGCGCCTCAAACGCCGGCGGGGCTGGGTTCGCCCCGTGCCCCAGCCGACCCGCCGGCCGGAGCTCCGCGTCGCCTCAAACGCCAGCGGGGCTGGAATCAGCCCGGATCAGGCTGCGTTGTGCGGCGCCAACAGCCGTCACGGGCAGCCGAAAACCGTCGCAGCCCACCCAGCCCGCCGGCGATTGGGGCAGCAGCCGGGAGTCGGCTGCCAAGCCCACCCCCCGGGCCCAGGGAACCAACCCAGCCCCGCCAGCTCAACCCAGCCCCGCCGGCGATTGAGGCGCCCGACGCCACGGCCATCAGGCCCACCCCCAGCCCAAGGGGCCAAACCAGCCCCGCCGACCCAACCCAGCCCCGCCGGCGATTGAGGCGACCCGACGCCACAGCCGCCAGGCCCACCCCAGCCCAAGGGGCCAAACCCAGCCCCACCGGCCCAACCCAGCCCCGCCGGCGATTGAGGCGACCCGACGCCACGGCCGCCAGGCCCACTCCCGGCCCGGGTGGCCATACCCAGCCCCGCCGGCGATTGAGGCGACGCGGAGCCGGGGTCGCCCGGCCCACCCCTGGCTCAGGGGCAACACCCAGCCCCGCCGGCGGTTGAGGCGACGCGGAGCCGCGGGCCGCGCGGAGCGAGGGGTACCCAGCGGTAACGCGGCGTGGCAAGCTGCCCCGCATGGACTTCGCCGCCGCCCGCGACCGGGCCCGGTACGACCGGGCCACCGCGCATCTCGACGCGCCCCTCGCCCTCGTGGACCTCGACGCGTTCGACGCCAACGCCGACGATCTGGTGCGCCGCGCCGCCGGCAAGCCCATCCGGGTCGCGAGCAAGTCGGTCCGCTGCCGGGCCCTGCTCGAACGGGTCCTGGCCCGCCCCGGGTTCGCCGGGATCATGTCGTACACCCTCGCGGAGTCGATCTGGCTGGCCCGCTCCGGCTTCGGGGACGTCCTGCTCGCCTACCCCTCCGCCGACCGCGCCGGCTTCGCCGAGCTGGCCGGCGACCCGAAGCTGGCCGCGGCGGTGACCGTCATGGTCGACGATCCGGCGCAGCTGCAGCTGATCGACCGCTCCCGGGCCGGCGGCGCCGAGGAGATCCGTGTCTGCCTCGAACTGGACACCGCGCTGCACCTGTTGGGCGGCCGGGTCCGCGTCGGCGCCCGGCGTTCACCGCTGCGGCAGCCGGCCCAGCTCGCCGCGCTCGCCCGCGCGGTCGCCGCCCGGCCGGGATTCCGCGTCGTCGGGCTCATGGGGTACGAGGGCCATGTGGCCGGGGTCGGCGACGCGTTGGCGGGGCGGCCGCTGCGCTCCCGGGCCATCCGGCTCATGCAGGCGGCGGCCCGCCGCGAGCTGGCGGCGCGCCGCGCCGAGGCGGTGCGGGCGGTGCGCGCGGTGGTCCCGGACCTGGAGTTCGTCAACGGCGGCGGTACGGGCAGCGTGCAGCAGACCGCCGCCGAGGAGGCGGTCACGGAGATCGCGGCCGGTTCGGGCCTGTACGTGCCGCGGCTGTTCGACAACTACACCTCGTTCCGCGGCCGCCCGGCCGCCCTGTTCGCCCAGCCGGTGGTCCGCCGCCCGGGGGTGGGCGTGGTGACGGTGCTGGGCGGCGGCTACCCGGCCTCCGGTGCGGCGGGCGCGGACCGGCTGCCGGAGCCGTACCTGCCGCAGGGGCTGCGCTACGACCCGCAGGAGGGCGCCGGCGAGGTGCAGACCCCGCTGCTGGGCGGCCCGGCCGACGATCTGCTGATCGGCGACCGGGTCTGGTTCCGGCACGCGAAGGCGGGCGAGCTGTGCGAGCGCTTCGACGCCCTGCACCTGGTGGAGGGCGACCGGGTCACGGCCACCGTTCCGACGTACCGGGGCGAGGGCCGCACCTTCCTTTAGGCCACGTCAGTACACGCTGTCCCGCTGGTCCGGGATGACGCTCGTGTCGCCCCGCCGGACCGGGCCCGCGGTGCCGTCGCGGTCGGTGTAGCCGGTGGTCGAGCACGGGTACGGCGTGGTCTTCTGCTTCTTCGGCTCGATGAACATCGGGTTCACGATCCACTTGCCGTCGCTGTTGTCGTACGCGCGGCACATCAGCTCGTTCTTGTTGCGGTTGACCACGAGCCGCAGGGCGGTGGCGTCCCGCAGGAACGAGACGTCGGTGTCGGAGTCGCCGGCGGCGAAGACCTGGCGGCGGGCGGCCGGCTGGACCTTCTCGGCGGCAGGGCCGCGGACGCCGAAGACCTCCTGGTTGATCCAGCACCGCTTGCCGTCGATGTACGTGATCATCGTGTCGGCACCGTCCCGCACCGACCCGCAGCCCTGGAGGTGGGAGGTGAGGGTGCCGCTGCGCGTGGTGGTGTTGCGGATGCCGATGACGTGGTCCGCGCCGATGCCGACGCCCGCGGCCCAGACCTCGACGACGGGCTGCGGGGAGGCCGAGCTGATCCAGACGTCGAAGCCGGCCTTCTGCAGGGCGGTGATGAGGTCCTTCTGCTGGTCGTAGTAGCGGACCCAGCCGGTGGCGGTGCCGCTGCCGACCTGCTGCTTGGCCCCGGTGGGCGCCGCGAGGTTCTCGGTGCGGGCGGCGGCCGCGAAGCCGCGGATCTCGGCGGCGGTCCAGCCCTGCATCAGCTGGGGCAGCCAGGCGTACGCGGGCTCGGTGGTGCGGTGGTCCCAGCCGGCGAAGGCGGCGGCGCCGGCCCGGGTGGCCGCGGTGCCGTAGACGGCGGCGATCTCGTCGGCGCAGCCGGTGCCCTCGGGGGTGCCGGTGGGCAGCGGGGTGCCGGGCGCGGCGAGGGGGCCGCACGCGGCGGCGAGGGCGGTGGCGGCCGCGGGGGTGAGGTGGCGGCTGCTGGTGGTCCAGTCGCCGGCGGCGGGCTGACGGATCCTGCTGTTGCGCAGGAGCCAGTACATCGTGGCGTCGCCGACGTCGTTCTTGACGACGGTGTTGTCCCAGTCGAAGACGGCGACGGGTTTGGCGCGGCTCGGGCGGTACGGGTTGCACGCGCCGTGGGTGTCGATGAGCTGCTGGAGCCGGGCCTGGTTGTCCCCGTACCAGCCGGCGGCTATCCGCGGGGCGGTGCAGGGGGCGCCGGGGCGGCCGGACGCGGTGGACGCCTGGGCTGCGGGCGCGGCGGCGAGGGTCCCGGCCGCCAGCGCGGCGGCGGCAGCGGCAGCGGCGGCGGCGCGGAGCCGGCGTACGGGCACGGCCACGTGCGCGGTGACGGGGACGGGGGTGGTCGGGTCACGGGGCGGGGCTCTCCTGGTTCGGACGAAGATCGTCGCGGACGGTATGGCACGACAGCCGGGCGTCGTGCGACGCCCGGCTGTCGGGTGGGTGGAGTACGGGTGAACGGTCGGTGCGCGTCCGCCCGCCCGCGGGTGGCGGCTACAGGGGGGTGACGTACGCGCCGGAGATACCGCCGTCGACCAGGAAGTCGGTGGCGTTGATGAAGGAGGAGTCGTCGCTGGCGAGGAAGGCGACGGCGGCCGCGATCTCCTCGGCCTCGGCGAAGCGGCCGAGGGGGATGTGGACGAGGCGGCGGGCGGCCCGCTCGGGGTCCTTGGCGAACAGCTCCTGCAGCAGCGGGGTGTTGACGGGCCCCGGGCACAGGGCGTTGACGCGGATGCCCTCGCGGGCGAACTGCACGCCGAGCTCGCGGGACATCGCGAGCACGCCGCCCTTGGAGGCGGTGTAGGAGATCTGGGAGGTGGCGGCGCCCATGATGGCCACGAAGGAGGCGGTGTTGATGATGGAGCCGCGGCCCTGGCGCTGCATGTAGGGCAGGGCGGCCTTGCAGCACAGGTAGACGGAGGTGAGGTTGACGTCCTGGACGCGCTTCCAGGCCTCCAGGCCGGTGGTGAGGATGGAGTCGTCGTCCGGGGGCGAGATGCCCGCGTTGTTGAAGGCGATGTCGACGGAGCCGTAGGTGTCGAAGGCGGTCTTGAACAGGGCCTCGACCTCCTCGGGGTCGGTGACGTCGACGCGGACGAAGGTGCCCCCGACCTCCTCGGCGGCGGCCTTGCCGGCCCTCTCGTCGATGTCGCCGCAGACGACGTTGGCGCCCTCGGAGGCCAGGCGGCGGGCGGTGGCGAGGCCGATGCCGCTGCCGGCTCCGGTGATGACGGCGGTGCGGCCGACGAGGCGGCGGCAGACGATCTCTTCCGTGGCTGCGGTCGCTTCAGTGCTCATGCTGTTCAGGCCTCCGTGCTGATGAAGACGTTCTTGGTCTCGGTGAAAGCGGTGAGGGCGTCGGGTCCGAGCTCGCGGCCGAGTCCGGACTGCTTGTAGCCCCCGAAGGGGGTCCAGTAGCGGACGCTGCTGTGGGAGTTGACGGACAGGTTGCCGGCGGCGACGGCGCGCGAGACGCGCAGGGCGCGGCCGACGTCGCGGGTCCACAGGGAGCCGGACAGGCCGTACTCGGTGGCGTTGGCCAGGCGTACGGCGTCCTCCTCGTCCTCGAAGGGCAGGACGACGGCAACGGGCCCGAAGACCTCCTCGGCGGCCACGGGCGCGGTGGGGTCGACGTCCGTGACGAGGGTCGGCGGGTACCAGAAGCCCGGGCCTTCGGGGGCGGTGCCGCGGACGGTGGTGAGGTCGTCGGTGACGTAGGAGCGGACCCGGTCCAGCTGGGCGCGGGAGATCAGCGGGCCCATCTGGGTCTTCTCGTCCCCGGGGTCGCCGACGCGCACGGCTTCGATGCCGGGGACGAGCAGCTCCAGGAAGCGGTCGTAGGCGGAGCGCTGGACCAGGATCCGGGTGCGGGCGCAGCAGTCCTGTCCGGTGTTGTCGAGGAAGGCCATCGGCGCCGCGGCGGCCGCGGCGTCCAGGTCCGCGTCGGCGAAGACGATGTTGGGGCTCTTGCCGCCGAGTTCGAGGGTGACCCGCTTCACCCGGTCCGCGCACTTGGCCATGATCTGTTTGCCGACGCGGGTGGAGCCGGTGAAGACGATCTTGGCGACTCCGGGGTGTTCGACGAGCGCGTCGCCCGCGACCGCCCCGTGGCCGGGCAGCACCTGGAAGAGGTGCTCGGGGATCCCGGCTTCGAGGGCGAGTTCGGCGAGGCGCAGGGCGGTGAGGGGGGTGGTCTCGGCGGGCTTGAGGAGGACGGCGTTGCCCGCGGCGAGCGCCGGGGCCAGGCCCCAGGCGGCGATCGGCATGGGGAAGTTCCACGGGGCGATGACGCCGATGACGCCGAGGGGTTCGAGGAAGGTGACGTCGATGCCGCCGGGGACCGGGATCTGGCGGCCGGAGAGCCGCTCCACTCCGCCGGCCGCGAAGTCGAGCAGGTCGCGGACGTTGCCGGCCTCCCAGCGGGCGTTGCCGATGGTGTGGCCGGCCTCGGCCACCTCCAGCTGCGCCAGTTCCTCGATGTGCCCGTCGACGACCGCGGCGAAGCGGCGCAACAGTCGGGCCCGGTCGGCGGGGGCCGCGGCCGCCCAGGCGCGCTGCGCGGCGGCGGCCCGGGCGACTGCGGTGTCGACGTCGTCCCGTGTGGCGGCCGGGACGATGGCGACGGTTTCCTCGGTGGCCGGATTGAGAACCCTCAGGTGGTCGGGGGCCAGCGCGTCGGACACGGGGTGCCTCTCAGACGGTCGGTGCGATCGGTTCATGGGGTGGGCTCGTACGGGGTGCACGGCGCGGGCCGTACGGGGTGCACGGCGCGGGCGCGTACGGGGTGCACGGCGCGGGCGCGGCCCAAGCGCGGCGCGTAGGGGCGCAGGGCCAGGGCGCGGCCGCCCGCCGCTACAGGCGTTCGAAGGAGCGGCGGCGCTCCCAGTCGGTGACCGCGGAGTCGTAGGCGTCCAGTTCGACGCGGGCCATGTTGAGGTAGTGGGCGACGACCTCGGGCCCGAAGGCGGCCTTGGCGATCTCGCTGTTCTCCCACAGCTCCGCGGCCTCGCGCAGGGTGGCGGGTACGTGTTCGAAGTCGCCGGTGTAGGCGTTGCCGGCGCAGGCCTCGGGCAGTTCGAGGCGGTTCTCGATGCCGTAGAGGCCGGCCGCGACCAGGCCGGCGACGGCGAGGTAGGGGTTGACGTCGCCGCCGGGGAGGCGGTTCTCGAAGCGCGTGGAGCGGCCGTGGCCGACGACGCGCAGGGCGCAGGTGCGGTTGTCCATGCCCCAGGCGACGGCGGTCGGGGCGAAGGATCCCGGCCGGAAACGCTTGTACGAGTTGATGTTCGGGGCGTAGAGAAGGGAGAAGTCGCGCAGCGCGGCGAGCTGGCCGGCCAGGAAGTGCCGCATGACGGGGGACATGCCGCCCGGGCCGTCGCCGGCCATCGCGTTGCGTCCGTCGGCGTCGGTGAGCGAGAGGTGGATATGACAGGAGTTGCCCTCGCGCTCGTCGAACTTGGCCATGAAGGTGAGCGAGACGCCCTCCTGGGCGGCGATCTCCTTGGCCCCGGTCTTGTAGACGGCGTGCTGGTCGCAGGTGGTCAGGGCCTCGTCGTAGCGGAAGGCGATCTCGTGCTGGCCGAGGTTGCACTCGCCCTTGGCGGACTCCACGGTCAGGCCGGCGCCCTGCATCTCGTTGCGGATCCGGCGCAGCAGGGGCTCGATGCGGCCGGTCCCGAGGACCGAATAGTCGATGTTGTACTGGTTGGCGGGGGTCAGGCGGCGGTAGTCGGCGTTCCAGGCCTGCTCGTAGGTGTCCTGGAAGACCATGAACTCCAGCTCGGTGCCGACCATGGCGGTGTAGCCCTGTTCGGCGAGGCGGTCCAGCTGGCGGCGCAGGATCTGCCGGGGCGCGGCGACGACGGGCGCGCCGTCGTTCCAGGCGAGGTCGGCGAGGAGGAAGGCACTGCCGGGGTGCCAGGGGATGCGGCGCAGGGTGGCGAGGTCGGGGTGCATGGCGAAGTCGCCGTAGCCCCGCTCCCAGGAGGACATCTCGTAGCCGTCGACGGTGTTCATGTCGGTGTCGACGGCGAGGAGGTAGTTGCAGCCCTCGGTGCCGTGCTCGAGGACCTCGTCGAGGAAGAACTGTGCGGCGAACCGCTTGCCCTGGAGCCGGCCCTGCATGTCGGGGAAGGCCAGGACGACAGTGTCGATCTCACCGCTGGCGACGAGGGAGCGGAGCTCCTCGGGCGCGAGCGGCGGCGTGCGGTCTACCACGGGGATCTCTCCTTCGGTGAGCCGAGGGGGCCTAAGGTATTGAACAGAACCATTGCTTGGGAAGGGGAGGAGCCGAGATGACCGGCACGGCGAGCGAAGACGATGCGATCGCACGGCTGAATCCCGTGCTGCGGCAGGTGCGGGCGGGCAACGGTTTCGAGGAGGCGCTCGAACAGATCCTCCAGGTGGTCCGGCTGGGCCTGGTGCCCGGCGGGGAACGGCTCCCGCCGGAGCGCGAGTTGGCGGAGCGGATGGGGATCAGCCGGGTCACCCTGCGCGAGGTGCTGAAGGTGCTCCAGGAGCAGGGCCTGGTGGAGGCGCGCCGCGGCCGGTACGGCGGGACGTTCGTGCTGCCCCGCCCCGACACCCCGGCGGGCGGCACCGAGGACGAGCTGCGCCGGCGCGTGGCGGGCGTGGACCTGGAGGACGTCCTGCGCTTCCGCGAGGTGCTGGAGGTGGGCGCGGCCGGGCTGTGCGCCGCGCAGGGGCTGACCGAGGAGGGCACCGAGCGGCTGCTCGGCGCGCTCGCCGCCACCCACGACGCCCCGCTCGCCGACTACCGCCGCCGGGACACCCTCTTCCACCTCACCCTGTGCGAGCTGGCCGGATCCGCCACCCTCACCGCCCAGTACGCGGCCGTCCGGGCGGCGGTGAACGATCTGCTGGACTGCATTCCGCTGCTGGTGCGCAACCTGGAGCACTCCCAGCAGCAGCACACCGCCCTCGTGGACGCGGTGCTGGAGCGCAACGCGGACGCCGCCCGCGAGGTGATGCGCGAGCACTGCTGCGGCACGGCGGCGCTGCTGCGGGGCTTCCTGGCCTGAGCGGGCCGAGAGGTTTTCGTAACCCCCGTTTAACGCAGGGGTCTTGCGCCGGCCGCTCCATTCCGGCAAAGGTACGCGGCAAAACCATTGTCCGGGCAGAGCGGGAGCGCACATGGCCGACGACACCGGGGCACGGCTGACGGCCGTGCCCGTACCCACCAGATCCTCCGAGGGCGGCGAGGACGGCTACCTGGAGCGCCGCACCCTGCGCCGCGGCAGCGCCGGCTGGCTGCTGCTGACCGGCCTCGGCGTCGCGTACGTCGTCTCCGGCGACTTCTCCGGCTGGAACGTCGGCCTCGCGCAAGGGGGCTTCGGCGGTCTCGCCGTCGCCACCGCGCTGATGGGCGCGATGTACGCCTGCCTGGTCTTCTCCCTCGCCGAGCTCTCCGCGATCCTGCCGACGGCGGGCGGCGGCTACGGCTTCGCCCGCCGGGCCCTCGGCCCCTGGGGCGGCTTCCTCACGGGCACCGCCATCCTCATCGAGTACATCCTCGCCCCGGCCGCGATCGTCATCTTCATCGGCGACTACGTCGAATCGCTGCACCTGTTCGGCCTGACCTCCGGCTGGCCCGTCTACCTCGCCTGCTTCGCCGTCTTCATCGGCATCCACCTGTGGGGCGTCGGCGAGGCCCTGCGCTTCTCCCTCGTCGTCACCGCCGTCGCCGTCGTCGCGCTGATCGTCTTCGCCGCGGGCGCCTTCACCGGTTTCGACGCCTCGGGCCTGGACGACATCGCCGTCGACACCACCGCCTTCGGCGCGAGCTCCTGGCTGCCGCTCGGCGTCCTCGGCATCTGGGCCGCGTTCCCCTTCGGCATGTGGTTCTTCCTCGGCGTCGAGGGCGTGCCGCTGGCCGCCGAGGAGGCCAAGGACCCGGTGCGCTCCATGCCGAAGGCCCTGTCGATCTCCATGGGCATCCTGGTGCTGCTCGCCCTGCTCACCTTCCTCGCCTCCACCGGGGCGCGCGGCGCCGACGCCATCAAGGACGCCGGCAACCCGCTGGTCGTCGCGCTGGAGGGCGAGGCAGGGCTGGCCTGGCTGAAGACCTTCGTCAACTACGCGGGTCTGGCGGGGCTCGTGGCCTCGTTCTTCTCGCTGATCTTCGCCGGCTCGCGGCAGCTGTTCGCCCTCTCCCGCGCCGGCTACCTGCCCCGCTTCCTGTCCCTCACCTCGCGGCGCAAGGCCCCGTACCTGGGCCTGGTCATCCCCGGCGCGATCGGTTTCGCGCTGGCCGCGGCCACCGGCAACGGCCCGCGCATGCTGAACATCGCGGTGTTCGGCGCGACCATCTCCTACGCCCTGATGGCGCTGTCGCACATCGTGCTGCGGCGGCGCGAACCCGGCCTGGAGCGCCCGTACCGCACGCCCGGCGGCATCGCCACCTCCTCGGTGGCCTTCGTCCTCGCGCTGTCTGCCCTGGTCGCCACCTTCCTGGTGGACAAGGACGCCGCGTTCATCGCCCTGGGTGTGTACGCGGTCGCCCTGGGCTACTTCGCGTTCTACAGTCGGCACCACCTGGTGGCGTCGGCGCCGGAGGAGGAGTTCGCGGCGCTGGCGCAGGCCGAGGCGGAACTGACCCGCGACTGACCCGCAACCGACCCGCGACGGCCCGCGACCGGCGCGACCGGTCCGCCGCCGAACCCACCGACCGTCCGACTCCCTCCCCCCGAACCGCCCTTGGAGGTAGCAACCGTGCCCAGGCCGCTCATCGGCATCACCACCTACGTGGAGGAATCCACCCGCTTCAGGGTCTGGGACGTCGCGACGTCCCTGGTGCCCACCGGGTACCACGAACTCGTCCAGGCGGCGGGCGGCGCGGCCGTGCTGCTCCCGCCGGACGAACCGGGGACGGCGGCCGAGGTGCTGAGCCGGCTGGACGGCCTGGTCGTCGCGGGCGGCCCGGACGTGGACCCCGTCCGCTACGGCGCCCCCCGCGACCCACGCACGGGCCCGCCCGCGACGCAGCGCGACGAGTGGGAGCTCGAGCTGATCGCGGCCGCCCTGGCCGCCGACCTGCCGGTGCTCGGCATCTGCCGGGGCATGCAGGCGCTGAACGTGGCCCTCGGCGGCACCCTGGTCCAGCACATCGACGGCCATGTGGAGGCACCGGGGGTGATGTCCTGGCACCCGGTGCGCCCGGTCGCGGGCACCCGGTACGCGGCGCTGGTCCCGGAGGAGGCGGAGGTGCCGACGTACCACCACCAGGCCGTGGAGGAGCTCGGCCGGGGGCTGGTGGTCTCGGCGCACGCGGTCGACGGCACCGTGGAGGCGATCGAGCTGCCCGACCCCGACCGCTGGGTGGTGGGCGTCCAGTGGCATCCGGAGCGCGACAAGGACACCCGGGTGATGGCGGGCCTGGTCGCCGCGGCGGCCGACCGCGCGGCCACCCCGGTCCGCTAGTGCTGTGACCGGAAAGGTTCACCGGGTCGCGACGCCCGGCACGGCACCTCGCCGCGTTGTCGGCCCTCGCAAGTACGTCCAGTACGAGCCGAGGCCCTCCGCCTTGCGATGCACCGCACCGGACGCCGCGACCCGGCAAAACTTTCCGGCCACAGCACTAGTAGGGCTTGGTCAGATCGGCTGTGGTTGAGCGTGTCCTTCTGGTTCGGTGTTGCGTTGAGAGAGCGTGACTCCGGATGAGATTGCTGCTGTGCGTGGCGAGTTGGAGGACTTCGCGGCGGAGGTTTTCGAGCCGTTCGCGAGGAACGACCAGCGTCGGTGGGGGCAGGTCTACCTGCGAGGCCTGCTCACTGACGGGCAGCGCAAGTCGGTCGAACCGATGGCCGCCCGGCTCGGGGAGGACGGAAACCGGCAGGCCCTGGCCCACTTCATCACCACCAGCCCGTGGGATCCGTCCCACATCCGGGCCCGGCTGGCCTGGAGGATGGAAGGAGCGGTCCGGCCCACCGTGCTGGTCTTCGATGACACCGGGTTCCTCAAGGACGGCAATGCCTCGGCGTGTGTGTCGCGGCAGTACACCGGCACCGC